>JAQUUV010000266.1 GCA_028693695.1 Syntrophomonas sp. | reverse complement strand
GAGGAACTGGTAGGCAAATGGGATGATAGGTGTTGACCAATGTCGAAATGTATTACAGTTTGCCTATTTATATAAAAAGTTAAGGAAAGAGGAGGAAATAACTAAATGAGTTCAGTAAACCTGATTAAGCACCCCCTGGCTGGAAACTGTTTAAAAACCTTACGAGATAAGGACACAAAGACCGAGGATTTTCGAGGTGCTATGGATAAATTAGCACTATTATAGCCGTTGAGGCTACTTCGGATTTTGAATCTATTTCAGACACTGTTACCACCCCCTCTCGATATAGAAGCACCATGCCCTGTATAGGCATTAAGCATAAGAGGAGGATTACAATTTGAACGAAGTACAAATAAACGAAAGTGTACTCAACTTAGATTTTACGGCTATTCTTGCTTTCGCTCCATTAGCTCTCATTACATTAATTGAAGATTTAGGTCATATGATGATTCTTGGAAACATTACACGCACTGATATAATTCAAGACCAAGGTTTTGATAAAGTTGTTTTAGGAAATGGTTTAGCGACAGGTGTAGCTAGTTTATTTGGTGGAGTTCCACTGACAACTTATGCAGAAAACATCGGTGTATTAGCTATCACAAAGGTATATAGCTCATTTAATCTGTGGATTGCGGCTATTTGCGCCATTATTCTAAGTGCGTTTAACCGCTATTCGGGTTTGCCGGGTTGTAGGATATATGGAAGGATGAAAACGGTCAAGCTATACGGACTTTTACGATTCTGACTACTGAACCGGTCGAATCCATACGCTTTGTTCACAATCGTATGCCCCTTATTATTAGAAAAGAAGACGAAGAGTACTGGTTAAGAGTAACCAAAAAAATGACTCCTGCCGAAGCTAGCACCTTCCTTAGTAGGATTAAGCCGGTAGATGATCTGGAAGCATACTCGGTTTCTAGCCTAGTAAACTCACCCTCCAATGATGACCCGAAAATATTACAACATTTTGTTTTATGACTTGTGAGCATAAGAATGCCTTTTTAGAGTAATTTTTCTAGTTGAGCTATGCTATAATTATAAAAGTATTTTTTAATGGGGGTTATGAGTTTGACGATTTTACAGGCAATGGTTCTGGGTATGGTGCAAGGCTTGGCTGAATTTTTACCGGTTAGTAGTTCCGGGCATTTGGTGATTTTTCAGCATCTTTTTGGTTTGCAGGAAGGTGCCTTAAGCTTTGATGTTATGCTTCATATTGGTACATTAGTGGCAGTATTTGTGGCTTTTTGGGAGGATATATTTAATGTTTTAAGGAAACCGTTTTCCAAATTGACTTACCTGATTATTGTGGGCTGCATTCCGGCTGGTTTAATGGGCTTTTTTCTCCAACCTTATTTTGAAAAGGCTTTTGAATCACTGCTGGTGGTTGGAATAGGATTGCTTATTACCGGGTTGGTTTTAAAAGGTTCGGAAATGGTAGCTGAAAAATCGTTAAACATGAAAGAAATACGAGAAACCAGTTATTTGGATGTTTTGTTTATTGGTTTGCTGCAGGGCATTGCAATTGTGCCAGGAATATCACGTTCCGGTTCTACCATCGCCGGTGGTTTGCTGGCAGGTCTGGATCGAACTTTTGCCGCTCGGTACTCCTTTCTTGTTTCTATCCCAGTTATCCTAGGTGCCGGTCTAGTTCAATTGAAGGATTTATCACCCAGCGAATTAACAGGAATAAGCCTGATTCCTTATATTGTTGGGCCCTTAACAGCCGCGATATTTGGATTTTTCGCCATTAAAATTGTCATGAAATTGGTTAGCAACGGTCGCCTGTCAATTTTCTCCTACTATTGTTGGATCGTTGGAGCTGCTACTATTGGGGCATATTTTTATTTTTAGCACAATCGGTACATACAGGGCTAGAAGCAAGGGGACGTTCTTTTTGCTTCAAAGCTTAATATAAGCGAAGTTTATTATTTTATAATGATTGATATATAAATAAAGGTGATTTAGTAACATGGTAAAAAAGAAGGAAACCCGTTTAAAAGTAAAACCTGCTGCCTCTGCCGGGTCTGGTAGTGAAATAACGACTGGAAATATTATTAAAACAGAGATAATTTCGGTGATCGTTTTCATGGTAGCAGTGTTTCTACTTGTCAGCATAAAGAACTTTAAGGGAATCCCTGATGATGCACGGTTTATTGGTATTATAGGCACTTATCTAAGCAGGGGACTACAAAGTCTATTCGGCACAGCTGCTATGATAGCTCCTTTTTACCTGCTTTTTTGGTCAATTCATATTGGAGTGTATAGGAAATGGTGGTCGGCGCGGATGTGGGGACTGACTTTATTGGTCTTAACTGTGCTGGCTTATGTCAGTGTCTACCATATACCTTTGGGGCTAAATGCTTGGGATGCTGCTCTGAAGGGATTGGGTGGCGGTTATGTCGGTGGTGGTCTGGCCTATCTCCTTATCCGACTCTTAGGTAAAGTGGGTACTTCTATATTCCTAATCCTATGTATTTTACTATCATTGATAATGATTTTAGAAAAATCTTTATCGGAAATGGCTGCTGTGCTATGGAATAACGCCACAAAAATTGGGACAAAGCTAAATAATATCATGTATTATGATGAAGAGCCGGCTGTTCCTTCTACCGTTAAAGCGGAAGCCGTTATTATTCATCCGCTTACTGACTTATCACCGGAAAACGATGAATTAATCACAGCTAGAAGACCGGCGAATGAGCCGCTGATTAAGGAACTAAAACCCGAGAAAACCAAAACTAATAGCCAATTGGAGCTAGTTTATCGGGCCAGGGAAGAAATGAACCACTATGTTAAGCCTTCTTTTGAGATGTTAAGCATCGTGGAAAGTGATAGGACCATAGATAAAAAGAATATCAAAGATAGTATAGCGGTTCTGGAAGACACCTTTGCCAG
>JAQUUV010000265.1 GCA_028693695.1 Syntrophomonas sp. | reverse complement strand
ATGGTATATATGTATGTTGTATATGGACAGGCTCAATTATTCCTTCCCCAGTCATCTTCTTTGAAGGATAAAAGGCAAATAATTCAAAGCATTATTGCTAGAATACGAAAACGTTTCAGTGTTTCCATTTGTGAGGTTGATTATCATGACCTCTGGCAAAGATCTGCCTTGGGATTTGCGGCTGCATGTTCTTCTTATGTAGATGTAAACTTAATAATTAGCTCAATTCAGGATACTATCGATCAACATCAAGATGTTTGTGAGATTACTGATTTCAGAAGTGAGATTATTAAACCTGAATAGTCCATAATCTCTGCATTCACTTTAACTTTAAATGTTTCCTATTAAGAACCGCTTTGCACATTAGCGGTTCTTTTATTGTTAACTCAAATATTCATATGTCACTAATACCCTCCTTTTCCTTCTGGAATTTCCTCTGCTAAATACCTTTTTATATATTTAATAGTAGGCCATTAAAACAAAGAACTGATGCGCGTTTGTTAGTTAATGGCAGTATTTACATGTCGTTACAGGCAGGATTATGTATTAATTTGTAGAATTTTGCTATTACTTACTTATCTTCAAATTACAAATCATTTAGGGAAGGAATGAAAGTTAATGCAAAAAGTAAGAAGCAAGGTTTACAATTTCATATTGATGTTAATTATGGGGGTATTTATTTTTTCTACCGTATTAGCCATGCCCCATACAGCGCAGGCAGCAACTTCATCAACTACTACAAAAATCATCGCCCAGGGAACCAAATATGCTACGGAATTATATGTGATTAAAAGTGGTGTTCCTGGTCCAGTTGTTATGATAGTTGGAGGCATCCACGGCAACGAAACAGCCGGCTACAAAGCAGCCGATAAAGTTAAAGATTATTCCATAGAAAAGGGAACTCTGCTAGTACTACCTCAGGCCAATAAGAGGGCGGTAGCAGCCCATACTCGTTCCATGGGTGGAGCTGACCTTAACCGGGATTTTCCAACCAGTAAATCAGATAAACCGGATAACACCATGTCAACCGCAATCTTTAACGTTGTAAAAGAATATAATGTCGATTGGTTAATGGATATGCATGAAGGCGCTAACTATGAAAAAATTAAGTCTTCGAGTTCAGTAGGACAATCTCTGATCTACTATCCCGATACTCAGACCAAGACAATCGCAACTAAAATTGTGAAGTCGTTAAATGTAGGAATTAAAACATCATACAAGGATTTTACCCTGCTCAGATATCCTGTATCTGGCAGTTTAGCCTCTGCTTCGGCAAAAGTATTAGGTGTAAATAGTTTTATCTTTGAAACCTGTTCCAAGGATTACCTATCTACCCGTATTAGTTATCAATTGAAAGCTGCTAATATGCTGCTCAATTATCTACAAATGAAATAGGAAATAAGAAAGTAAGTAAGTAAGTAAGTACTATTTTTAAAAGTTATGCGTGGATGTGAAAACTGGGCCGGAAGTAGCTGTTCGAATGGAACTGCCGCTTCTCCGGTTCCGGTTTGAAGTTTGGGGACGACTAATTTGCAGCGAATTCGCTGGGACATTACTTGATAATTTGGCAGTATTTTTGTAATCCCTACGACTAGCATTATTTATGCCCCAAGTCTTGCGAATATCGACTCTTTCATCCCAATTCATATCATTCTGTATCATATCAGCAATAAATTGCAGCTCTTCTGAAAAACTGTTATACATGCTTAAGTTCTGAATATCTGCCCAAATGTCCCTAAATAAGGGCCTTAAGTATTCCTGATCCCCTTCGTAAAAGGCTCTTTGGGCTTCAATAGTGATAAAACAATTACGTGTTAATTGCAAATAATTGCTGGCTACAATTTTGCCTAAGCAGAAAGCTGCAGTGGTAACCTCTGGTGATACCAGCCAGCTTCCAGGGGTGCGGTACTCGAAGCCGCCATAATCTTTGGTCCGGAAATCTGCCAGAAAACCATATTTTTTTCGCCTCTTAACTGCCGTAATTTGATTTTCAATAAGAAACAGGGGCAAACCCACATAATTATCTAACGCCCTTAAAATATGATTGTTCAAAGTAACATTGCTAAAATGGATATGGCCACCGATGGAGTAACCACCGAAAGGTTGACTTCCTGCCAGCCATTTAATATTTCTATAGGGCGAGAGTGTGTTAGCAGAGTATAATGCCTGTTTAAGATTTGATAATAGCTGTAGCGGAGAATAGTCCGGTTTGGGTCTTAACTCAGCTACCGGTCGTTGCTGACGGGACGGTATCCGGATATTGTCGCACCCCACTATTCCCTCACGGGGAAAGAACTGAGATGCTGGAACCATCCTGCCATTGCGGGCATTGGCCAACATAAACTCTGGATCTGCTCCCATCTTGACTTCTTGACTCTCCATCCCTTCAGTATTACTAATTAATCGGTCTAATTTTCGCAGTAGAGTCTTTATATCCATTTCTCTAATCAGGGGAGATGAATTCACTGATAAAACCCTTGCTTTTCTTGCTCCCGTAAGACCAATTTTGACCATGCCGTAGTCAAGACCCATTAAATAGATTATTCGCTTAGCAAGATCGGCTATCTTTTTACACTGATCTTCTTGGATATATTTTATCTGAGTAGATGCCTTACCATATATCTTTTGTTTTATTGATATCGTTGACATTTCAAAGACTAAAACCTCATACTCTCGGTTCAAAATATCGCCAGAGGTATTTTCATGCCCAATGCCATTAACTCTTAATATTTGCTCAACAAATTCGATGTTAATACTGTTAAGTATACCTTGTGGACTGTTTATTTTATACTCACGATCAGAACTTCCACACTTGGCTGAAATGCTTAGATAAACTGAAGCGCCAATAAGCTCTTCCCTACAGCTTATACTACCGCCTCTACTTTCCAGGAAACTCTTAATGGTCTCTGACATCTGATTGG
>JAQUUV010000036.1:6868-13477 GCA_028693695.1 Syntrophomonas sp. | reverse complement strand
CACAATACGTGACAAAGGGTTGCGGTTCTTTTATCATCCTAGCTTGATTTATTGGGATAAGAGTGCTTAAATGTAATACGATAAGAGCAGTGGGAGGGACGCGATATGCTGGTGGATTACCATGTGCATGCGGCGGCTCACGGGGAATACCCTTATAGCCAGGAATGGTTGAATGAATTTCTGGATCGAGCTTTCCAGAGAGGGATTCAGGAACTTGGTTTTAGCGAGCATGACGAGTACAGTGAGCTAGTAGACATTAATCTTTTTAAAAAATTACAAATAAATCGGCGCAATAACATTGACATTAAGCTAGGGTTGGAAGTTGATTACATCCCCGGTCGCGAGGAAAAAATAAGAGAGATTATTCTCTCACAGGAATATGATTATATTATAGGTTCAGTTCATTATATAGATGGATGGGGTTTTGACCATCCTGATTACCGAGCCGGATTTAATGATCGAGATATTGATGAAGTTTACGCTCAGTATGCGAATATACTGATGAAAATGGTTCAGTCAGATTGCTTCGATGTAGTAGGACATATTGATTTGGTAAAAATATGGGGCCACCGGCCTCGGAAGCGAACATCACTTTACTACCTGGAGCCAGTTTTGAAGGCGATTAAAAAGTATGGCCTGGCAGTAGAAATAAACAGTGCCGGTTTAAGAAAGACAGTAGAAGAACTTTATCCAGCATCCAATTTGGTAAATATGATGTTTAATTATAGTATACCGATTACTTTTGGTTCCGATGCCCACCACCCAGATCAGATGGGGGAAGGGTTACAGGCAGCTTATCGGTCTGCCCGCCAGGCCGGGTACAAGTATCTGGTGAGGTTCAGCCAGCATGAGAAGCTAGTTACGCCCATAGAATATTAAGTGAGATAGAGAGGTTTGGTTGGTTATTATGAGTGATATTGCTATTCTGGTTATTAGTTTGGGAATTATACTTTTAGGAGCAGAATTATTTGTCAATGGTGTTGAATGGCTGGGCAAATTATTTGACTTATCTGAAGGTGCGGTTGGCAGTGTCTTAGCAGCGGTAGGTACTGCTCTACCGGAAACTATTATACCAATTATTGCTATCGTATTCGCACGAGGATCTGAGGGTAACGCAATAGGTATCGGAGCAATTTTAGGAGCGCCTTTAATGTTGTCAACCCTGGCGATGTTTGTTACTGGTATGGCAGTGATTATCTTTAGGAGGAGGCGCAGGACCGGTATTAAAGTAATTGCGGACTATTCTAGTATGAGTCGTGATTTGAGTTTTTTTATGATTGTTTTTACGGCAGCGGTTTTAGCTGGCTCAATCCCGCCTGAATTGCGACGCTGGCAGTTAATGATAGGTGCATTTATGGTTGTATCATATATTTGGTATGTATATACCATGCTAGCCGAGGAAAGGGATCTAGAATCCGAATCAGATATTCCACCCTGTTATTTTGCCCGCCATCATGAAACGCCACCGGCACTGAGAGTTGGATTGCAGGTATTATTAGCCTTGTTTTGCATTGTTATGGGAGCGAATCTTTTTGTTCACTCCATAGAAATTGTAGCTCTGACTTACGGTGTGCCTGCTTTCGTATTGGCCCTAATTATTACTCCTATTGCCACCGAGCTACCGGAGAAGTTCAATAGTGTTATCTGGATATCTCGTGAGAAAGATACCCTGGCTCTGGGAAATATTACTGGAGCCATGGTGTTTCAGAGTTCTTTGATTCCTGCTCTAGGTATATTTTTAACTGACTGGCAGTTGAATTCGGGTGCTTTTATATCTGCGATATTAACCTTGGGCGCTGCTGCTATGTTATATTTTCAATTAATCAATAGAAAACATGTTAGCGCAGGTATGTTATTACTTTGCGGAGTTTTCTACGCGGTGTTCCTTTTGGCTGTATTTAATGGAATAATTACCGGATAAAGAAAAAATTAAAAGGCGGTGTAAATAATGTTAAACCAAAATCCTTATGACAAGGCTCATGAATTGGCTCGAGCCATACAGGATAGTGAAACCTACCAGCGTTATGTGCTAGCCCAAAAACAATTGCAGCAAAATCCTGAAGCGGAAGAAAAAATTCGCCAATTCCGTATCCGCCAGATGGAAGTAAATCAAGCCCAGATACTAGGACAAACTCCAGCCGATGATAAAGTGACCGAGGTGACTTTGGAGTACGCGAAATTGAATCGGGATAAGTCAATTGCTGAATTTTTTAATGCCGAAGGGTTGTTTGTGCAAATGTTCACAGATATTCAGCAGATCATTCAGAAGAGCATAGAGAGCGGATTTACTGAATAAATTTTCTTCAAGGGCGTCGCCCTTTTTTTTTATCCATATATAAGGAATACAATATACCTTATACAATGGTATTTACATTTATTTTATAATGTATAAAATGAAATTATTTAAGTTATTTTACGTTGGATAAGTCCAATGCACAAAGCTGAAGGAGTGGTAACTTGTTCAAAATAGTGGAAAAAATAGTATTAGCACCTTCGCTCAAATTATTTAAGGTTTTGGCACCTGAGATTGCCGCGCGCGTTCAACCTGGACAGTTTATCATCTTGCGTATAAATGAACGAGGGGAAAGGATTCCTCTTACGGTTGCTGATTTTGATCGTTCCCGAGGCTTGCTCACGCTAATTTTTCAGGAAGTAGGACGTAGTACGAAGGATCTGGGAAAAATGGAAGTAGAAGATTATATTCTGGATTTGGTTGGTCCTCTGGGGAGGCCTTCAGAAATAGCGAATCTGGGACGAGTAATTTGCATAGGAGGGGGGGTTGGGGTTGCTCCCGTCTATCCCATCACTCGGGCTCTAAAACAGGCGGGTAACGAGGTTATCTCCATTATCGGAGCTCGCAGCCAGGACTACCTAATCTTAACAGAAGAAATGCAGGCAGTTAGTGATAGGATATGGATAGCGACTGATGACGGTTCGGCAGGCGAAAAAGGTTTAGTTACAGATATATTGCTGCAATTTATTGAAAACAATAAGCCAATTGATTTAGTGATCGCCATTGGTCCTTTGCCTATGATGAAGGCTGTCGCGGAAGCTACCAGACCATATCAGATAAAGACCTTGGTAAGTATGAACCCCATTATGGTGGATGGGACAGGCATGTGCGGAGCTTGCCGGGTAGTCATAGGAGAAGAAACTAAGTTCGCCTGTGTGGATGGACCTGAATTTGACGGGCATTTGGTGGATTGGAATATAGCCCAGATGCGTGCCCGCATGTTTGGGAAGGAAGAGAAAATGGCGATGGAAACTTGTAGTTGTGGAGGTGATGGGCATTGCCAAAATCAAAAGTAAGACCTCCGCGCCAGCCTATGCCGTTGCAGGAGGCACAGGAAAGGGTTAAGAATTTCACTGAAGTCTCGTTGGGATACACTGAGGAACACGCTATCCTGGAAGCCTCCAGGTGTCTGAGTTGTAAAAAGCCGCTGTGTGTAGATGGTTGTCCGGTAGAAGTAGATATACCCGCTTTTATTAAGTTTATACAGGAAAAGAATTATTCTCAGGCTATTGCGAAGATTAAGGAGAAAAATAATTTGCCGGGTATCTGCGGTCGGGTTTGTCCCCAAGAAAGCCAATGCGAAAAGCATTGCATTTTGGGTAAAAAACAACAGCCGGTAGCAATAGGGCGCCTGGAAAGATTTTTGGCTGATGAGACATCTGGCAGCGGCCAGCAGTCTGAACAAATTCCATCCAGCGGCAAAAAAGTAGCAATTGTAGGTTCGGGTCCTTCCGGGCTCACTGCAGCCGCTGATTTGGCTCTGCTGGGTCATAAGGTTACCGTTATGGAGGCATTACATACGCCGGGTGGGGTGCTGGTCTATGGAATTCCTGAGTTCCGTTTGCCTAAGTCCATCGTGCAGCAGGAAATTGATAATATTAAGGAACTAGGTGTAGATATTCAGACCAACACTGTAGTTGGTAAGATTAACACCATAGATGAGTTGCTTTCCGGTGGCTATGATGCGGTATTTGTGGGAACCGGTGCAGGATTACCGAATTTTATGAATATTCCCGGGGAAAATTATAACGGGGTATATTCTGCTAACGAGTTTTTGACGCGTACCAATTTGATGAAAGGCTACCTTTTTCCAGAATACTTGACCCCCATAAGGATTGGGCGGAAAGTAGCGGTAATTGGAGCGGGCAATGTAGCGATGGATAGTGCGCGAACCGCTTTGCGTCTTGGAGCTGCCGAATCAACCATCGTTTACCGGCGTACGGAAAAAGAAATGCCCGCCCGCGACGAAGAGATTGAACATGCGCGCGAAGAGGGAGTGCAAATTCGAATATTGACCAGTCCAGTGGAGATTATTGGGGATGAAAACGGGTGGGTGAAATCCCTGGTCTGCCAGAAGTATGAACTGGGAGAGCCGGATGAATCAGGTCGCAGAAGACCGGTCGTAATTCCGGGCTCGGAATACGAAATGGAGATGGATACAGTTATCATGGCAATTGGTCAGGGCCCCAATCCTCTTGTTTCTCAGACTACACCGGATTTAGCTGTGAACCGTCACGGTAATATTATTGCCGAGGAAGCGACCGGCAAGACCAACAAGACGGGTGTATTTGCCGGAGGAGACATTGTGACCGGAGCTGCTACGGTGATACAAGCCATGGGTGCTGGAAAAAAAGCTGCCCGGGCAATACATGAGTACCTAATGAGATAATAAAAATGAAGATATAGATTGATGAATATCATGCATACAGTATATCTGGCCAAAAGCTATTTACTTTATTCGTATAAAACTTATAATTTTGCTTAGCTCTTTCAAATGTCAATAACTTAATAATAAAGTATTTCGAAGGAGGAATGCAAAAAATGTCTTATGTTGAGAGTGTATTGGAAAAGGTTAAGCAAACGAATCCTGGTCAACCAGAATTTATTCAAGCAGTAACAGAAGTTTTTGAAGCAATGGGCCCAGTAATTGAGAAGCATCCTGAATATGTTCAGAGTGCAGTTCTGGAGAGATTGGTAGAACCCGAACGGCAAGTCATGTTTAGAGTACCTTGGCTGGATGATAATGGTAAAGTACAGGTGAACAGGGGCTTTAGAATTCAGTTCAATAGCGCCATTGGACCCTACAAGGGAGGGCTAAGGCTTCATCCCTCAGTTAATTTATCGATAATCAAGTTTTTAGGCTTTGAGCAGATATTAAAGAATTCACTTACCGGCCTGCCTATAGGCGGAGCTAAAGGCGGCAGCGACTTTGATCCTAAGGGTAAGTCTGATAATGAAGTAATGAAGTTTTGTCAGAGTTTCATGACTGAACTGTATAGACATATCGGTGCTGACTCGGATGTACCAGCCGGTGATATCGGTGTGGGCGGACGGGAAATCGGCTTCCTATTCGGTCAGTATAAGAAAATTAAAAATTCCTATGAAGGCGTATTAACCGGCAAAGGCCTAACCTGGGGCGGAAGCTTAGCTAGAACTGAAGCAACCGGATATGGGTTGGTTTACTTTACGGAAGAAATGTTAAAGGCCAAAGGCCAATCATTCCAGGGAAAGACTGTGGTTATATCTGGATCTGGCAATGTTGCCATCTATGCTGCCCAGAAGGCTATGGAACTGGGCGCTAAAGTAGTGGCCATGAGCGATTCGAACGGTTACTTTGTGGATGAAGCTGGGGTAGACCTGGACCTCATCAAACGTATAAAAGAAGTTGAGAGAAAAAGATGTAGTGATTATGTTGCAGAACGTAGCAGCGCTAAATATTTTGAAGGTAACGGAATATGGACTGTTAAATGCGATATAGCTCTGCCCAGCGCCACCCAGAACGAACTGGATGAGCAGGATGCCAAGGCTCTAGTCGCTAATGGCTGTATAGCAGTAGCAGAAGGTGCTAATATGCCTTCAACTCCAGAAGCAGTTAAGGTATTACATGATAATGGAGTACTCTTTGGCCCAGCCAAGGCTGCCAACGCAGGTGGAGTAGCCGTATCAGCTCTGGAAATGTCCCAGAATAGCATGAGATATTCCTGGACGTTCGAAGAAGTAGATGCCAAACTGAAAGACATTATGGTTAATATTTATAAGAAGTCGAGTGAAGCTGCCAAGGAATATGGCTTTGAAGGTAATTTAGTAGCTGGAGCTAATATTGCTGGGTTCTTAAAAGTGGCCGAAGCAATGCGTGCTCAGGGCGCAGTATAAAATACTTGTCAAATTTGTAAATAGATAAAACTAAGCAGGGGCCTGTATGGGCCCCTCTTTTAATGCTCAATAATATATCGTTCGTTATAAATAGGCATCTTCCTGAAGAAATATTCTCTCGGAGATGCTTTCTTGTTCAAATAATTAGCTGATTCGTGGAAAAACAAGTCGTAAATAGTCAGTAAAGCTAAAAATAGCAAAGTATTTGTATGATAATCCTTGGCATATTATAAAGGAATTTACTCATTTAGGGTGGAATTATCATTGTTAGTCTTTATTTTTTAGATTATGAATTTTTATCAATAAAGGGGTAGGGATTTGTCAAATTGTTAAAAAAGTAGGGGAGTAGAACCCCCCTACTTAGTTTTTGTTATATGTACTTTACTCAATAAGGAGAGGAGAGTAAGATATGTTACTGAAATCAGGGATCACCGGTTTTGATG
>JAQUUV010000036.1:4531-6768 GCA_028693695.1 Syntrophomonas sp. | reverse complement strand
GTGGAGGCTTTTTTAAAGGCTCCACAATTATGGTTGAGGGCGCCTCAGGTACCGGTAAAACAGTTATGGGAATTCATTATCTATTGGAAGGGATAAAGCAGGGTGAAAAAGGATTGTTATTAGCCACTGAA
Source organism: Syntrophomonas sp. (assembly GCA_028693695.1). GTDB lineage: Bacteria > Bacillota > Syntrophomonadia > Syntrophomonadales > Syntrophomonadaceae > PHAA01. The sequence goes on along the minus strand of JAQUUV010000036.1, from coordinate 6,637 downwards.
GAAAGTGCTCATTTTATTAACCAATACGTACATTCATTTAATGAATCTGATGATCTTGAGAAAATATTTGGCAATGAGGATGTTCTAATAATAGACCGGGTATCTTCCAGCAATAGTCTCGAAGAAGTAATAAGTGATGTGATCGACAAGGTGAAAATAAATTCCATACAACGAGTAGTTATTGATTTTGTGAATACTTTTGTTGAGTTTAGCGATAATTTATTAATTCTAAAAACCCTATTGAGGAATCTATTAAATAACTTGAATGTGCTTGATTGTACAACTATTCTGATACTAAATGAAGACCAAGTTGGAGCGATGTCGTCATTAAAAAATATAATCCAGCCGTTAGTGCAAGGGGAAATCCACCTATCGTCTACAGTTCGACAGGGTAAGCGATATAGGTCTCTTGAGGTAAGTAAAATGAAGGGGCAAAAATATATCTCTGGTATACACTTGGCTGAAATAAGCAGCAATGGGATGTCTGTGTTCCGAAGATTAGGAGGGATATGATTGTGAGTAAAATGGGCTATTTTGGGGTGCATGGTATAGATACCTTAATAGGAGAAGGATTAGCTTATGGAGCGCAGATAATGATTAGAGGTAACAGTGGCGTAGGGAAATCTGTACTAGCAGCTCAATTTGTAAAAGAGACGCTGGCTTGCAGAGATAATTGTATATATATTTGTTGTGATGAGTCGCCTAGAGACATGAGAGAGAATTTAAAGCAGTATGGCGTACATCCTTTGCCATATGAAGAAACCGGGCGTCTGATTTTTGTGGATGCTTATAGTCTGGAACCTACGGGAAAAAATTACTTTTCGAGTGAAGATGGATTAGAAAAGTATTTATGCTTAGAAAAAGAAGTTATAGAAACTATGAATAACGGCCACCCTATCCGGATTGTCGTAGATAGTTTGTCCACATTATTTTTGGGACGTGATCAGCAGGAAATAATGGAATTTCACCGGTATCGGCTTAAACTTCTTAAAAAGGCTGGAATTATTGCTATGGATTTAATGGTTGATGAAGTGTTAGAAGAATCAATGTTTAAATTATCGGCTCACCTTTATGACGTAATTATAAGAATGTATTATACTGGATCTCCTGAAAGACCAATACGAGCCTTGCACATGGGAAAAATGAAAAGCGGCAAGTTTGATTCTTCACAACTTTTTTATACTATTGATTCTAATATTGGTTTAATAATAATGCGGAATTTAGCCGGTTAGGAGGGGAAATAATGAAGAGTAAAAATCATTTTTTATTTGATTTGATGAATAATCTTTTGTTGGGGGTTAGTCAGTTAGCAGAGAACGTTCCTATGGGAGGACAAAACCATATAGAGATGGTTTGTAACTTCTATGTTGAAAGAATGTTTAATGATTATAAAAACAACTTTAATCCTGATTCAGAAAAAGCTATTGACTTATGTCGTGCCTGGATTGAACTTATGAATAATGAAGGATTTTTAGACAAAAAAGATTATCAATTAAGCAACGGGGAAGATTTAGTAAATATAAGTGTTAATAAACCAAATTGTTCCTACTTTGAATATTGCACTACAGCAAAAGAGGAAAATCTCCCACTAGTATGTCCCCGTATGTTAAGTTGCAGGTGGATAGTCAATAAATTTACAGGCCGTCAGTATCAGCTAATGAAAGTAGAATCATCGGACCCCAATTGGTGCCAAGGTACCATCTATCCTGGGGAGATAATAAACGAAATTCTTTCTAAAGATGGCGACAATATTTCCATTGCTGGAGAACGTGCCATTGTTTTATCAACTAATGCCTATGGGATATTAGTTAAAACTATATATGAATACGCACCACACATTTTGGATCGTGTTTTATACGAATCTACCTATTATTCCAGCTTGGTAGAATATGATAAAATAAAAGGTTATTATAACAGCCATCGTGAAATAATAGAGCATTTACTAAATATGATAGGCCGTTTAGGAAATATACGTTATGAGATAATTGAGTTTGATGATCTGAATAAAAGGGCTGTAATACGAGGATACGGTTCATATATGGCCGAGATATTTAAAGATAATAAACTGTCTAAATCACCAAAAGCATCATGTGCTTCTGGTAAAGG
>JAQUUV010000036.1:0-4431 GCA_028693695.1 Syntrophomonas sp. | reverse complement strand
AACTTATCAATTAGAGCAAACTATTTTAAAAGCTGATAAATTAGCTATAGTAGGACAATTAGCTATTGGATCCTTGGTGGAAATACGTAATCCCCTAACTATTGCCAGAGGTTTTTGTCAGTTTATCGAAGAGAATAGTGAAATCGAACCGGAATATATCGAGATAATATTAAATGAATTAAGACAAATTCAAGATATCGTTGCAAATTGCATGTCCATGGTCGATAATTCACAGTATAGTAACTTGGAATTACTATATAAAAAAATTTGGGCATGTGTCGGCAGCCAAATTGATTCTTATAAATTAATTATGATAACAGATGATTTTGATAATCTAACCATTAATATTGCTGAAGAGCATGTAAATACTATAATAGTTGGACTGATGCAACTTTTGAATATTTGGCTAGAAGAGAATACCCATATTTTAATTAGTGTGGAACTGCTTGAAGAAGCAAAATATCTAAACCTAAATATTCGTGCCGATTGTGATGTGAAATGGGATATATATGAGCCTGGAAATCTAGAGACTATTATCAGATGTTTAGAAGGTAAAAATAACCAAATGGAATTACAAATTATTAACAACAACACCATAATGGTAAAACTACATTTGCCTATTATTGTACCTCAATATTCTGTACCCAAATCTAAAAGCGAAATGAGCAAAGTTTTGGTAAGCAAGTAAGTAGATAAAATGTTACAATTAATAACTAGAGTAAATCCTCCTTAAGCGGAGGGCTTACTCTAGTTATTAATTATGCTTATTTGGAAATTAGTGCTGATGATAAATTTGACAGGAGTGTGTTAGTATGGAAGCAAAATCAGCTTCGGCTTCTCGTGTTACCATGTCGCAGGTTGTACTTCCTTATCATGCAAATGCTGCAGGGAACATGCACGGGGGTGAAGTCATGAAACTCATGGATTCTGCCGCCGGGGTAGTAGGGCAACGGCACTGCTTATGCAATGTAGTTACCGTCAGCGTTGATAAGATGGTCTTTAAGGAACCCATCCTAGTAGGGGATCTGGTAGTTTGCGATGCGGAATTGATATTTACAGGTAGGACATCGATGGAGATTTATGTTACGGTGCAGGTGGAGAACCTTAGACTTGGGGAAATCAAACTAGCCCTAGAAGGGTATTTTGTTATGATAGCCTTAGATCGGAACGGACGTCCTACACCAGTACCTCCTCTGAAATTGGAGACGGCAGAGCAGGAGCAACGCTTCCAACAAGCCAAGGAAAGATTAAATAAGGTGTAAGTGCGACGACGTGAGACATGAGAGATGTCCCCGTAATTGCACGTGTCGCGATCATGGAGTTATTTTTGTCTAATGTGACAATTATAATAAAATTACAGGTAGTGTTTAAATGAGGAGGGAAATCATGAAGAAGAGAATCATTTTAGCCTTGGCCTTCGTTTTATTACTTTTCATTGTCGGATGTAATTCCCAAAAACAGGCAAGTCCGGCTATTGCTGAAGTGAACGGGGAGAAGCTTAGCCAGAGCGAATTTGACCAGCGCTATGCTATGATCAAAGCCAGTTACGAGGCTCAGCAGGGGGTTAAGTTTGATGAGGAAAAAGATAAGGAACTCATCAAGAACCTGAAGGATAGAACCTATGAAGATCTGGTGCTGCAGAAGCTGGTGTACCAAGATGCTAAAAAACAGGGAATCAAGGTGAGCAGTGAGGAAATAGACAGTACGCTCAACAGTTTTAAAGAGTCACAAAATAAGGCAGGAGCAGATGCCTACCAGAAATTCTTAGAGCAGATGAAAGTAACAGAAAAGGATTTGCGCACGGAAATTGAAACATCACAATTATATCAGAAGCTAGAGGATAAGGTAGCGGGGAGCATCAAGGTCAGTGATGCTGATGCCCAGAAATATTACAATGATAACAAGGACAAGTTTCAGGATCCCGGTGGCATCCAGATTTATCATATTTTAGTGGATAGCGAGCAGAAGGCTGGGGAAGTAATGGGGAAACTCAAGCAGGGGGGAGACTTTTCCGCTCTGGCGAAAGAATACTCTGCAGACCCTGGAAGTAAGGATAAGGGTGGAGATGTTGGTCTAGTTAATGAGACCACTAATTTCGTGCCCGAGTTTAAGCAGGTGGCTCTGGCACTGCAGCCGGGGCAACTGAATCCGCAGGCAGTTAAAAGCCAATTTGGCTATCATATTATTAAAGCTGGAGATAAGAAAGCTCCCACCCCCTTGCCTTATGAACAGGTAAAGGTACAGCTCAAACAGCAGTTGGAAAAGGATCAGAAAGATAAGGCTTTTAATACCTACCTGGAAAAACTGAAGAGTGATGCTAATATTAAGGATTTAAGGCAAAAATAGTAGTAAGACTTATTTTAGGGGAGGTATACAGTATTTTCATATAAAACCCCTTGCCAAATGAATCGTATATTATATAATTAATTTGTAAAAAATAATAATCAGATGGGCGAGGGTGTCCGTGTTATGGTCTATGTAATATGACCGTGGTACGGGCACCTATTTTTATGTGGGGCAGGTGATGACGAATTGTGTCGAAAGCGAGGATCATAATTGCCGATGGTAACGATAAAAGCCGGCTAAGGTTAAAAGCTTTGTTGACCGGATATGGTTATCTGGTTCAGGCTGAGGCGCGCAACGCACCTGATTTATTAAGAAAAGCTCGAATGATGTTTCCTGACCTGGTTATTATGGATTCCAGGCTGGAAGGTGGGAGTACCCAGGAGATAGCAGGGATACTGGAAAGTGACGAACTGAGTAATGTTCTGGTACTGGTAGACAGTTCTCACCCCCGACAACTAGATGAGATTGCCCACATTAATAAGCCCTATAGTGAAGAAACATTGCTGTCGGTAATTCAGGTTTCTCTCCTCTATCAAAGCAGATTCACCTCTATCAAGCAAGAGATGGGTAAGTTGAAGGAGAGTCTTAACACCCGTAAAGGGGTGGAGAAAGCCAAGGGGATATTAATGAAGAAATTGGGTGTGGATGAAGCCGAGGCATATCGCATGATGCAGAAGGAAAGTATGAACCGGAGTATATCCCTTAAAGATCTATCCAGGGCAATTATTATTGCAGATCAAACTGAAATTAATAATAAGGAGAGATAAGTATGAGTAAATACAGTAAGCAGGACATCATGAATAAGTTAAAGGAGAATGACGTAAGATTCATCAGGTTACAGTTCACTGACATTCAGGGGGTTATGAAGAACTTGGCAGTACCAATGAGCCAGGCGGAAAAAGTCCTGGATGGAGACATTATGTTTGATGGTTCATCGATAAATGGTTTCGCCCGTATAGAAGAATCGGATCAGTACCTGATACCAGATTTGGATACCTTCAATCTTTTCCCGTGGAGATCTTCTAATGGTAAGGTAGCCCGGTTAATATGTGATATTTATAATCCGGATGGTACTCCCTTTGCTGGTTGTCCACGTAATAACTTGAAAAGGGTGCTAAAGGAAGCTCAGTCCTTGGGATACACATTGAATGTAGGACCCGAAGCGGAATTCTTCCTTTTCCTGGCTGATGAAAAAGGTCAGGCTACCACCCAAGTTCAAGATGACGCCAGCTATTTTGATTTGGGTCCCCTGGACTTAGGAGAAAATGTTCGCCGGGATATTGATAATACCCTGGAAGAGATGGGCTTTGAAGTCGAGGCATCTCATCATGAAGTGGCTCCTGGACAACATGAGGTTGATTTTAAATACGGAGATGCCTTGCACATTGCTGATGCTATTATGACTTTTAAGTTGGTTGTCAGGACCATTGCTATGAGGCATGGACTGTACGCTTCTTTCATGCCTAAGCCTGTCTTCGGTATAAACGGTTCCGGAATGCATACTCATCAATCACTGTTTAAAGACGGACAAAACTGTTTTTATGATGCCAATGGACAGGATCAACTTAGTGATGAAGCCAGAGGGTATATGGCAGGAATTATTAAACATGCCAGATCATTTGCGGTGGTAACCAATCCCACGGTAAATTCGTACAAGAGATTGGTGCCTGGTTATGAAGCCCCCGTAAATATAGCTTGGTCAACAGCTAATAGAAGCTGTCTAGTTAGAATTCCCGCAAAAAGAGGTATTAGTACCCGCATTGAGGTTAGAAATCCGGATCCTACCTGTAACCCTTATCTGGGTTTGGCGGTTATGCTAGCTGCCGGTTTGGATGGTATGGCTAAAAAAATGGTAGCTCCGCCTGCGGTAGACCGCAATATTTATCATATGGATAATGAAGAGAGAAAGCAGCTGGGAATTGAGAGTATGCCTGGCAGCCTTTTGGAAGCCATATATGAATTGGATAAGAATGAATTAATTAAGGGTGCTCTGGGCGCACATATTTATGAGAAATTCAGGGAAAACAAGATGAAGGAATGGGAGGATTACAATATTCAAGTAACTCCTTGGGAGGTAGCCCAGTA
>JAQUUV010000035.1:9124-13515 GCA_028693695.1 Syntrophomonas sp. | reverse complement strand
GTTACTCACCCGTCCGCCACTAAAATACTTAAATCGCAAGCTTCATTAAGTATCTTCGTTCGACTTGCATGTGTTAGGCACGCCGCCAGCGTTCGTCCTGAGCCAGGATCAAACTCTCCAATAAAATATTATTTTATCGGCCGTTTGAATGGCTTCAAAAAACTCATTTTTCGCTGGACCGTTGGTCGCGTTTCGACCAACTTTGTATTCGCACTTTTCGTTCTCTTTGTTCAGTTTTATCAAGATCGTCGTCGCTTATTTCGGCGAGCAAAAAGTATCTTATCACGGTAAAGCTATTACGTCAACATTATTGGAGCTGTTTTTAAAATTAGAACGCCAGGTACAGTGTTCAATGAAATTCAGCTCATATGCCTCTAGAACTGGACTTAACGCGGATCATATATAATAAAATAAACAAACTGGCACCCATATTTAAGGATTTGGGCACTTGAATTTTGGGCGCAACAAGCAGGTGCTTGATACCTGCTTGTTGCAGCGCCGGTCAAAACGATCAGCTCACCGCCTTAAGGAATCTAGCCCGCTGGCACTGTCATTTAAAGGCATGGCATTTAACTCCCACCTATGCCAATGTTCGAACGAACTTTTCCCGGTCCCATTGGCGTATCTTTGCCGCAGCAATAAATGCCTCTTTGTCGTTGGCATCCACGATGCCTGCGTCTTGTCCAATATTCGCTATTTTCAAAAGCGCTTGGCCGCCTTTGTCGACGGCGATTGCCTTGAGATGACCGAAAGCATCGCGCACAAAATCTATCGCGGCGCCTTCCATCGACAGGGCCTTTGCACCTTCGTCGGAGAGGATGACGGCGACTGCGTCGAATAGCACAGATGGGGTACCAGCCAGTTGTCCTTCAGCAACTAGTATCGAGCCATCGGCAAGCTTCGCGCCCCCCACTTTGGGGGCGACGATCTTTACACTAGCACCCGCATCGGTCGCAGCCTTTTTAATCTTCTCGATAACCGCCCCGTCCGAACCATCCGCGATCAGGATGCCTATCGCGCGCCCATTGAGCGTATCTTTCATCTTGCCAATGATCTGCAAGGCCGACGAAAGTGCTAGCTCCTGTACTGGCGCAGCGGCCACCGGCGCTGCGGGCATTGTTTTGATCGCAAGACCTGCAGCGACCCGTTTGGCAAGACCTTCTTCGATATGTCTCAGATGACCAACCATCGCTTCCCGTACGTGCACATGTTCGACCTTAGAAAGCTCAAACACTAACGCCGAGGCGATGTGGGCCTGCTCATACAAGGTTTGGCTGAGATAGAACTGTCGCGCCTGGCTATAATGATCAGCAAAGCTCTCGGCACGGATACGGCCTTTCTCGCCTGTTTCAGTTACCGCAGCGCTATGAAACCCGTTGGTCGGCGTTTCGCGTGGCGAGTTTTCAGACAAGGAGTTGGGCTCATACGCAACACGGCCCGCCGGTTGCTCCATCTGCATGTGTCCGTCACGTTGTTGGTTGGAGAACGGGCACTTAGGCGCGTTGATCGGAATCTGGTGGAAATTGGGCGAACCCAGGCGCGAAAGCTGCGTGTCTTGATAGGAAAATAAACGGCCTTGCAACAATGGATCATTGGAGAAATCGATGCCTGGCACGACATTAGAAGCACAGTAAGCAACCTGTTCAGTTTCAGCGAAGAAATTGTTCGGCCAGCGATCCAGCACCATACGGCCGATAACTTTCAAGGGTACCAGTTCTTCAGGAATCAGCTTGGTGGCGTCTAAATGATCGAACGGAAAACTGTCCGCTTCTTCCTGCGTAAACAGCTGAACCGCGAATTCCCACTCAGGATATTTACCCGCCGCGATGGCCTCGAACATATCGCGGCGGTGGAAGTCTGGATCAGCACCGGTAATCTTGACGGTTTCATCCCAAATGGTGGACTGTAAGCCGAGCTTGGGACGCCAGTGGAATTTGACGAATGTTGATTCGCCGGCATCGTTAAGCAGCCGGAAACTATGCACACCAAAGCCTTCGATCATTCGCAGCGAGCGCGGTATGGTGCGATCAGACATGATCCACATCACCATATGCATGGATTCAGGCGTAAGCGAAATGTAATCCCAGAACGTGTCGTGTGCGGTGGCCGATTGCGGGAAACCACGGTCGGGTTCCATTTTTACGGCATGGATGAGGTCGGGGAATTTGATAGCATCCTGAATGAAGAAAACCGGGATGTTGTTGCTGACCAGGTCCCAGTTACCTTCCTTCGTGTAAAACTTGACGGCAAATCCGCGTACGTCTCGAGGGGTATCTACAGAACCCGCACCGCCTGCAACGGTTGATATACGAGTAAACACGGGTGTCTTCTCACCGACCTCGGTAAGTATCCTGGCAGTGGTATATTGTTTCAATGAAGCGGTTAGCTCGAAGAATCCATGCACGCCCGTCCCTCGCGCGTGAACGATACGTTCGGGAATACGCTCGTGATCGAAATGCGTGATTTTTTCGCGAAGGATGAAATCCTCCAGGAGCGTAGGACCGCGCTGATTGGCCCGGAGCGAGTTTTGATTATCGGAAAGAGGGACGCCCTGGTTCGTAGTGAGCGCGGGGTGCTCTCCGCCAGCGATCTGGTGTATCTCGCCGCCGGGAACCAGTTGTTTGTCTCCATTGGGATCAAAGCCCTTTTCTTGTTTGCTTTTTCCAGAATTACTCATCGTATTATTTTTACTCATGATCGATCCTCCTTAGTTTGCAACGCCAGTCTAATGTGATTGTCGTGTTCAATTCCGACGGGCCGCTTCGGCACGAGTATGGTGAACAACGCCATTTCTACACCTTATAAGTGTTCCCGGAAAATTAAAAAGTATTTAATATTCCGATATTCCCAGCTCACTAAGCATCTCTTCCATTTATGTCCCGAGAAGTAGGCAATGGGCAGCTGAATTACCTTCCCCATGCCAATCGCCTGGGTGCGCCCGGGTAATAATATATCGTCATTATGAAAAAGGTATATATTTTTGTTAGTTTGGACACAATTTATGGTAATAAATTTTTTGGAGGTTAACTATGGTTATTTCCTCCCTATCCGAGTTGAATAACCTATCCGAAGAGGATAAGAAAATGGCACTTGGGCTTAAATGTTAAAAACATATCAGAAATACAAGACAGTAATATTGTATCTGGCCTTTGGAGGCTTAACAACGCTAGTTAATATAATTGCATATTTAAGTTTAACTAAGCTTTTAGGAATACAATACATCATCAGTAATGTATTTGCTTGGATAGTATCTGTGGTATTCGCTTATGTAACCAACCGGTTATTCGTATTTGCAAGTAGAGGCAAGGGATTAATATTTATATTAAAGGAATGTTCAGCCTTTATTGGTTGTCGCCTATTTTCTGGGCTAGTGGATACAATCAATATGTATGTGATGATTGATTTACTTCATTTTAATGATCTATTAGTCAAGATAATTGCAAACATATTTGTAATTGTCTTAAATTATGTGTTTAGTAAGCGAATTATTTTTAATGATAAGGATCGAGGAGAAGTGAGTTTATGAACAGAATATCAATAGTAGTGCCATGTTATAATGAGCAGGATGCACTGCAATATTTTTATGATGAGGTCGTAAAACTGGCATTGGAAATGCCTGCTATTACGTATGAATTTATTTTTATAGATGACGGATCACAAGATAATACTTTGAAAGTATTAAAAGAATTGCAGAGAAAAGATGGGCGGATAAAGTATTGGTCTTTTTCAAGAAATTTCGGTAAAGAATCTGCAATTTATGCGGGGCTTAAAAATTCAAGCGGAGATTATGTGGCTATTATAGATGCTGATTTACAAGATCCACCTTTTCTGATCAAAGATATGTATAATATCATAATAAATGAGGGTTATGATTGTGTTGCTACTAGAAGAAGAACCAGAAAAGGCGAACCACCTGTACGGTCATTTTTCGCAAAACAATTTTACCGTATTATTAATCGTATTTCTAATATAGAACTTGTTGATGGAGAAAGAGATTTCCGGTTGATGACCCGTCAAATGATTGAGTCAATTCTACAGATTTGTGAGTATAGCCGCTTTTCAAAAGGTATTTTTGCTTGGGTAGGTTTTAAAACCAAGTGGATCGAATATGATAACAGAGAACGCGTCGCAGGTCAGACTAAATGGTCATTTTGGAAGCTTTATTTATATTCATTGGAAGGTATAATGGCATTTTCTACAACTCCCCTGGCTATCTCCTCAATTATAGGGGTTGCTTTCTTTTTGATTTCATTTTTGATGATCTGCACCATTTTTATACGGCAGCTTATTTGGGGTGGTTCTGCGTATGAATGGCCTTCGTTGTTATGTATCATTCTTTTTATTAGTGGTATTCAGCTGTTTTGTACAGGTATAGTTGGTCAGTATCTATC
>JAQUUV010000035.1:2168-9024 GCA_028693695.1 Syntrophomonas sp. | reverse complement strand
AGGTTTTTAAATTACACCGTAACGGACTATAAAATCTCTGGTGTAAGCATATTAATGCTTTTAGATAGATTGAAAGCAACAAGTATGGCGTATTTAATTACGTTGGTAAGCTTAATATGTAAAGTATTCGGACAGGATACATTTAAAACCGGATATTTAGCCATTGCTTACGTTATAATATATCTTTTTGCCATTTATGTGATAATTAGATATTTCAATATAACCAGTAAAGTAAAACTTACATTATTTGTTTTAATAACTTTATTTGTATTTTTAGATGGTAATTACTTAGTGTGGTTTAACAGCTTATATGGTGAGCCAATGATGATAATAACTCTAATGTTATATATTTCTGCATGGGTTTACTATATTTATAATCGAAATGTATTGAAGTCTGAAGAAAAAATATTTTCGAAGATCATATTCATTTTTTTAGCTGCATTCTTGTTTTTAGGTTCTAAAATGCAGGTGATAACGGCATTGCCAATAATTCTGCTTATGCTTGTGAAGCTTTTTTGGGAAAATAGACGTTTATTAAAGCGATATCAAATATGGTTATTATGTTTTTTGTGTTGTATTTTAATAGCATATCCTGTTAGATTAAATCTCATTAATAAAGATATCGGTAAGGATACACAATACAATTCTGTGTTTTATGGGATATTGAAGGATTCGAAAAATCCAACTCAAGACTTAATAGATATGGGTTTAAACCCTGATATGGCAGTGGAAGCTGGAAAACATGCTTTTTTAGATAAGGGAGAATATGTAAGATATGTTCCGCATAGTGAAATTACCCAAAAAGAATTTTACAGTAAAATAAGTAATAGTAAGTTGGTAAAATTCTATATTACTCACCCTTCAAGATTCGTACGGGGGATGGAATATACAGCAAGTCAGACATTTTTAACAAGTACATCTTTGGGCAAATATCCAAGAGAATACAGTGAACTACCTGTAAGGGAATTTAATAGATTTACTCTGTGGTCTTCTTTCCGGGAGCATCAACTGCCCCCAAAATTATTGTTTTTGGTAATAATAAATATTGTTGTTTTAACAATTTCACTAATTATATATGTAAAAAACAAGGGATCTCAGGATATTAAGGCCAAGATACAACTACTATGGGGAGTAATGTTCATAGGCTTGTTACAATTTCCAATGCCATATGTAGGGAATGGGCAGGCTGATACTTCTAAGCAACTCTATTTATTCAATTTTGTGTTTGATATAATACTAGTTGTTTCAGTCTGCTGGTGCTTTAATAAATTTATAGACTTTTGGTGTTTAAAAAGCAGCGATAAAATACGGCTTACCCTTTAATGCCAAGTTGTTGATCTATGTTCCACAGTTTCCGCATTTGCAATTCCAGACATCTCCTAATGCCAGCCATTTCTTAGTCTCGCCACTCCTTGAAACAGGTTAATTTATTATTGTGCTACTCTAGTGGTTATATAATCCCCACCTTGAAAATAGAGTGGGGATTCACTTTGCACCTCGCGACGCATTTTCTGCACATCATCCCCGATTGCCGCAACTCTCAATAGCATTCCCCTCTACTGCAAAACGGCTGCAAAAGCTGCTAAAGATGCTGCTTAAATACCTCAATAATAGCGTTTTCCCTTAGTAGATTATGCTATTTTGTATTGTTAAGTCAACATTTAACGTTATGTTTACCATCATATACCATGGCCCATCTGCCTATAGCTGCAAACATAGGATACACCACCCACTAGCTCCTTTTACAATCCAGACATAATGCTTATGCCCATATTTACCAAAAGGTAGTATGCGAAATTAGTCGAATTATAAAGGCAAGGTGGCGAAATAGTATTATTTTGGAGGTAAATATAAAAAGGTTAAGGTATGGTAAGTATTCCAGGGATATAGCGTTTTAAACATTTTTAGTCGTAATTCAGCAACAAAATCAATTGTTGGAAAGGGGAATTTATTTTTGAAGAAAAAGATAATAATAGTTTTAATTACATTTCTCATGATCACCACCCTGGCTGTCCCTGCAATGGCAGATACATATTCAAGTTATAATTCTTTAAAAGCCCATAAAACAATTAATGTAGATTATAAGATAGTCTCCCGCGACACTGCTTCATCCAAGGCAGTCATTGCCATTCATGGTGGGACCATTGAGCGCGAGACCGATGAAATAGCCTCTGCGGTAGCCACCCGGGGAAGGTATGATTTCTACAGTTTTATAGCTCTCAAATCAGGCGGTTCTTCGCTGCACATTACTTCCACCAATTTTGACGAACCTAGAGCTCGTAAACTGGTGGCTAAATCCACTAAAACTCTATCCATCCATGGCTGCGGTGGAACGAGTCAGGCTATAACCTACGTAGGTGGCCTCGACACAACCCTGCGCAATAAGGTTATGTCATCTCTGAAGGCGGGAGGATTTAAAGTAGCGTATGCCCCATCAAGATTAGGTGGACAAGCTCGGTCTAATATATGTAACAGTAACAGCATTCATAAAGGAGTCCAGTTAGAACTGAGCTCACCTATGAGAACCAAATTAGCCAATAATAGCAAATCATTTGATCTTTATGTGAAAGCTCTTGCTAATGCACTATAATAGTTAATAGTAAATGGTTTGAAAAAGGAAACGCCTCCCAATCTCTGGAATTACTTATCCATTTGCACAAATTATTAACAAACCTAATTCGTCATATAAAAATCGTGGGAGGGAACTTTTAAGTTACCTTCCACGATTTTATCATCCAAGCCACATTTGTTTTGCTTATTTATCTTTTAAATTATCCACGTCTATTTTTGTTATGATACAACCTTATCAGTAAGGTTGCCTGCTGTGAACTGGCTATTGTAGAGTTCAGCATAGAAACCTTCCATCGCCAGAAGCTCTTCATGATTGCCCTGCTCTATTATAGCCCCATGGTTCATTACCAGTATTAAATCCGCATCGCGAATGGTTGAAAGCCGATGGGCTATAACGAAACTGGTTCTTTCCTTCATAAGGTTAGTCATCGCTCGTTGGATTAAAATCTCGGTTCTAGTATCAATGTTACTGGTTGCCTCATCAAGTATGAGGATAGCCGGGTCAGTCAGAAAAGCACGGGCTATGGTCAGAAGCTGTTTCTGACCCTGCGAGATATTGGAAGCCTCTTCATTTAGTACAGTATCGTAACCCTCGGGCAGAGTTTTAATAAAATGATGGGCGTGAGCCGCTTTAGCTGCGTTAATAATCTCTTCCTCTTTGGCTCCCTCAAGGCCATAAGCAATGTTGTCCCTGATGCTTCCATTAAACAGCCAGGTATCCTGCAAAACCATGCCGAATAGAGTTCGCAAGTCACCACGTTTCATGTCAACTATATCTACCCCGTCGATGGTAATACGACCACCCTGAACCTCGTAGAAACGCATTATAAGATTAACTAGAGTTGTTTTACCTGCTCCAGTAGGCCCTACAATAGCTATAGTCTGCCCTTCTTTAACATCTATGCTCAGGTCTTCCATTAGCAAAGCATCATCTTTGTAACCAAATTTAACATGCTCAAATTTAACCTGGCCTTTGGGGAATTCTATAATCTTGGCATCTTCCCGGTCCGGTATCTGCTCTGTCTCATCCAGGATTTCAAATACCCGTTCCGCTGAGGCTACTGTGGATTGCAATATATTCGCTATATTAGCTACTTGAATGATGGGGTGGGTGAACTGGCGTATATATTGAATGAAGGCCTGAATATCTCCTATCTCAATAGACTTCTTAGCTACCAGGAGTCCGCCGACCACACAGACAACCACATAGCCAATATTGTTTACAAAATTCAATGCCGGAAAGATAATTCCGGACACAAACTGCGCTTTCCATCCAACCTGATAGAGCTCGCTGTTAATCCCTTTGAATTTTAATATTGAATCTTCTTCATGACCGAAAACTTTAACTATCTTATGCCCCGAATACATTTCTTCGACATGACCGTTTAGTTCACCTATAGTTTTTTGTTGAGCAGCAAAAAACTTCTGCGAATTCTTGGCGATTAATGCCGTTATCAAAACACTTACCGGTAAGCTTACCAGGGCAATAAGGGTCATTATTGGACTTATGGTCAACATCATGATTAAGATTCCGATCACGGTTACAAAAGACGTTATCAACTGGGTCAGACTCTGCTGCAACGTAGTGGCAATGGTATCCATATCATTGGTAACCCGGCTCAGAATCTCGCCATGGGTACGCTGATCGAAATATTTAAGGGGGAGATGATCAAGCTTATCCTTAACCTGGTTACGCATTCTATAAACGGTTTGCTGGGAAACACTGGCCATTATATATGCCATTATATAGGTGAAACCAGCACTAATAATATACAGCACAATCAGTAAAATTAGAATTTTTCCTATATATTCAAAATCAAAACTGGGGATGGATTCATTCCGCAGCTTGTTAATAACGGCTATGGGCATTTTCTTTTCAATGGCCATGTTCAACTGTAAATAATAGGAGTATTTAGCCATGATACCCTCACCTAGTTTGGTGGTCGCCTTACCCATAATTTTAGGGCCCAAAATCGAGAACAGGGTACTGGCTATGGCCAAGACCAATACGATAATAAATCGATATCTATCTGGCCTAAGATACTCCGCCAGCCTCTTAATTGTACCGGCAAAATTTTTGGCTTTTTCAACGGGCTGCCCTAATCCGGGTCCATTCCCCATAGGCCCTCCTGGGGCTCTACCTGGTCTTTTTGCGCTCTCTTCGCTCATGCTATCTCCTCTTCCGATAACTGGGATAATACAATCTCCCGGTATATCTCACTAGTATTCATGAGTTCTTTATGCCTGCCCATCCCTACAATCCGGCCTTCGTCTAAAACTATAATCTGGTCGGCATTCATTACTGTGCTCACCCTTTGGGCTACAATAATAACGGTAGAATTTGTTGTCTCCTGACTGAGAGCTGAGCGAAGACGGGCATCAGTTTTAAAATCCAGAGCCGAAAAACTATCGTCTAAAATATAGATCTCGGGTTTTCGAACCAAGGCGCGGGCGATGGAAAGCCTCTGCTTCTGACCACCGGATAGATTGGTTCCACCCTGGGAGATCTCTGAATCATACCCGTTGTTCATCGTGGTAATAAATTCGCTGGCCTGAGCAACCTCAGACGCGTGCAGGATTTCATCATCGGTGGCATCAGCCTTGCCATAACGGATGTTATCAGCGATGGTTCCACTGAAAATAATTGGGGTTTGGGGTACAAAGCCGATTTTGGCCCGCAGATCCTGCTGGGTCATTTGTCTGACATCCACACCGTTAACCAGAACTGTTCCGCTATCCACATCGTAGAATCTGGGGATCAGGTTGATTAAGGTGGATTTACCTGAACCAGTACCGCCTATAATTGCGGTTACCTCTCCTGGACGCAAATTGAAAGATATATTATTTATGGCAGGTTCTTCAGCGCCTGGATAAGAAAATACTACATTCTGGAATACCACATTAGCCCTCTGTTCATCAGGTTGTTGACCTTGCTCCGGATCGACAATTTCAGGTACCGTGTCCAGGACCTCATTAATTCTAATGGCTGATGCCTGGGCTCGCGGAACCATGATAAACAGAATGGTCACCATAATAATGGAAAACATAATCTGCATAGCATACTGAAGAAATGCCATCATATCTCCCAACTCCATGACATTTTGACTAATCCGAATACCGCCAAACCAGATAATCGCAATGGAGGTGAAATTCATGACCAGCATCATTATGGGCTGCAAGCCAGCCATAATTTTATTTACCTTTATGGATGTATCAGTTAAATCCAGATTGGCTTTTTCGAATCTCTCATTTTCACTGTCCAGGCGGTTGAAGGCCCTGATAACCCTGATTCCGGTTAGATTCTCGCGCAGTACCAGGTTTACTTTATCTAGCTTGGCCTGCATGGATTTAAAGAGGGGTACGATCAAGGTTGCAATTACAGCTATTAAGGTCAACATTAGCGGCAGAACCACTGCCAGTATAAGGGTAAGTTCCCGATCTTTGGAATAAGCCATGATTATGCCCCCTATACACATAATGGGAGCATTGACCATAAATCGCAAACCCATGACCAGCAAGGTTTGTATCTGGGTAATATCATTAGTAGTTCTGGTAATCAAGGAGGCGGTTCCTATCTTATCAAACTCGTGCAAAGAATAGCTTTCCACCCTGGAAAATACTTTATTGCGGGTATCCCGGCCGAATCCCATACCTATTATGGAAGACAGATAACTGCCAACAATGGCGCAGAGCCCCCCACCCAAGGCTACAATCAACATGTAACCTCCAAATTCCCATATATAGGAGGTATCTCCCTTCATCATGCCGTTATTAACAACATCCGCCATTAGCGTAGGAAGATACAGATCGGCAAGTGACTGGGCGAATAGAAAAACTACAACCCAAAGCATTTGCCATGTATAGGGCTTTAAATCCCGAAATAATCTAAGCATTAAATATAATCTCCACTCGATTTGATTTGCGATTGTCTGTGATTTCAGGAGTAATAGTCACCATATCGAATGTTACCGAGGCGTTTTGGGTTGATAAGTAATTGATACTTTGATAAATGTAGTAGGAAATCCCTGCTGCTCCACCGACCAGAATAAAAATGCCCAGTGCCATTAACACCGTCTTTAATCTTTTCATTTCTTGACCCACCTTTAATCATTTTTGGAGCTCTCATAATAGTTGGCGATTCTCGATATTATGTTTCAGTTTTTAGGATCTCCCGCATCCTGGTCAATATTTGGTTCAGTTCATTCAGTTCTTTATCAGGTATTTCACTAAGCTTTTTGGTAAAGTTACTTTTTATCTGGGTATGCAGTGCTTGAAAGGTACTCCT
>JAQUUV010000035.1:0-2068 GCA_028693695.1 Syntrophomonas sp. | reverse complement strand
GTGACCTAAATTACTCCGGCTCTTCATAATAATATCTCGATCCATCTGCTGCATTATAATATACGCGATATCTTTGCTTGTTAATGGGATCGATAAATGATTCTTCTGTTTTTTCATATCCTTTTGGGATTTCATTGTTATTGGACATCTTAAATCTCTTATCATAAATAAACCAAGACAGTAATGCTATTGCCGCCAAAACGATTAATATTTCCATAATTATTTTACAACTTCTCTATAATTACAGCAGTTCCATAGGCAACTACCTCTGTCATTGATTGTCCTATGGAACTTCCATCAAAACGCATCATCACGACAGCATTTGCACCCATATCAGCTGCATTTTTAACCATTCTGTCCAATGCTTGCTTTCTCGAATCCTCTAACATTGCAGTATATTCATGAATTTCTCCACCCATCAATGAGCGCAGAACTGCTACGATATTTCCACCCAGTCCTCTGCTACGTACAACCACACCAAATACTTGTCCTTTTACTTCTTTAACTTTATAACCCACCATATTTTCTGTTGTTGCAACAATCATAATTAAGTCCTCCTCAAAAGTTAATTATTCTACTTCGTATTCTTGGGTAAGTATTAAGAATTCTTTTCGCCTAACTTGCTATATTTGTTATACTAACATCGTTCCGACTATTTCTATAATGGGATGGGTACTTACATTTATGAAAGAATTTAGCACAGCATTATATGTTATCCTGGCCGCAGTTTTATTTGGAGCAAGTGCTCCTCTATCTAAACTGTTACTAACCAGAGTCGACCCGATTTTTATGGCTTCGTTTTTATACCTTGGGAGTGGCCTTGGCGTAGCCTTTCTTAAAATACTTTTACGTTTGAAGCACAGTGCTTTAACTGACGAAGCCCGTCTTAATAGAAGTGATATCCCCTAGCTGTTCATCGCAGTTTTATCCGGTGGAGTATTGGCTCCTATCGTTTTAATGTTTAGCTTAAGAGCTACCCCTGCAGCCACTGCCTCACTTCTTTTGAATTTTGAGAGTGTAGCAACTACGCTAATCGCAATCCTCATTTTTAGAGAATCAGCTGATAAGCGAGTATGGTTTTCAGTATTGCTCATCACTTTGGGAAGTATACTCCTCTCCTGGAATTCAGCATCACCGTGGGGTGTTTCCTGGGGTGCATTTGGCATTGTTTTAGCCTGCATATTCTGGGGTATAGATAACAACTTTACCTGTAAAATTTCCCTTAAAGATCCCATGACGATTGTAATCATTAAAGGGCTTTGTGCAGGTAGCTTTTCATTAATACTGGGATGCACTTTGGGCAGTCCATTCCCTGCAATTAAGATGATATTACCGGCTATGACACTGGGATTTTTCAGCTACGGCATGAGCATTTTTCTGTTTATCAGAGGTATGCGAGCGCTAGGAGCGGCTAGAACCAGTGCCTTGTTTAGTACTGCTCCATTTATTGGCTCCATTATTTCTCTAGCCATATTTAACGAATCCCAGGGAAGTTTCTTTTATATTGCGGCGCTAACAATTGTAGTCGGGGTTGTCATTCTACTCTATGAAAAACATGGACATCGTCACCTCCATGAAACCGCCGTACATAATCATCGGCATAATCATGATGATGGCCACCACAATCATTTTCATAACGAGAATGAGATACCTCAAAACGAATACCACACGCACATTCATGAGCACGAATCAGTGGAGCATGTTCATCCTCACAAGCCAGATATACATCATAGACATGCACATTAATATTTGCATGATTTTTGTGCCGTATAAGAATCGAGTATTTCTGCCTACCATGTTTTATCTAACGTAGTTTAGCAATTCCGATATATCGCTTATTATAAAATCCGGCCTTGATTTGATAAGTTCCTCTTTGTTCCCAAGTCCATAGCTTGCTCCGCAGGTTTTAGTCCCTGCTCGCCTGCCTGCTTCGATATCGATATAGGTGTCACCTATCATAATAGCTTGTTCAACGTCTCTCCCAAACGCATTCAGAACTTTTATGATCCCCTCGGGATCTGGTTTCATTTTGTTTACGGATTCAGGTCCCACAATAAGATCGAAGTAG
>JAQUUV010000264.1 GCA_028693695.1 Syntrophomonas sp. | reverse complement strand
GATATACCTCCAGTATGACTGCGCTTGACGCCTTGCCTAGCGCAAAAAATCCTCGGAGTATTCTGCCTTATTTATTCTTTGATAGTCCCTTATAATATTATGACCCTTTAAGCTAGAGCCAATTCGATAAAAATTAATGAATGTGATTGACATTCCCTCACTATATCCTATAAGTTCCAGACACTTCCTAGTTACTTCGAGCATACTTTTATCATAGGCAATGGCGCCGCAGAGACTTACCCTCTCTGTGCGCCTTTTTTTATTTTTTATAGTTAGGAGCGAATATAGATGTGTGGGATAGCAGGTTGGATTGACTTAAAAGAAAATATATTCAGGCAGAGCGCAGTGATGGAGGCAATGGTGCGTAGCTTAATTCCCCGAGGTCCTGATGCCGAAGGTATCTGGCGGTCGTCTCATGCCGTTCTGGGACACCGGCGCTTGGTGGTGGTTGACCCTGAGGGTGGGACTCAGCCGATGATCCGTAGCCAGAATGGGAAGAATTACACCATCACTTATAATGGCGAACTGTACAATACCTTGGAAATAAGGCGTACTCTGGAGAATTGCGGATATCATTTTCAAACCCGGAACTCTGATACGGAAGTTCTACTTACCGCATATATTGAGTGGGGGGCTGATTGTGTTACTAGGTTTAATGGTATCTTTGCTTTTGCAATATGGGATGAAGAAAAGCAGAGTCTGTTTATGGCACGTGATCGTTTGGGGGTGAAACCTCTATTTTATGCCAAGAAGGGAAATAGTTTTCTCTTTTCGTCAGAAATAAAGGCTCTCTTAGCCCACCCCCAAGTTGAGGCAATAGTTGATTCTGAAGGGCTGGCAGAAATATTTGTGCTGGGCCCGGCACGTACCCCAGGAAATGGAGTATTTAAAGGCTTATACGAAGTCAGGCCAGGACATACATTAACCTATGATTATCAGGGTATCCATATTCACCGTTATTGGAGTCTGGAAAGCTTTCCTCACCGGGAGGATCTGGATACAACTACATGTCATCTGCGGGAACTGTTCCAGGATACTGTCAAACGGCAATTGGTATCCGACGTACCGATTTGTACGTTTCTATCTGGCGGTCTGGATTCCAGCGCTATTACTGCGGTAGCAGCCCAAGTATTCCGTGAAGAGGGACGTCCTCCTTTAAAGACTTTTTCCGTAGATTATATGGATAATGATAAATACTACCGCTCCAATTCTTTTGAAACTAGCGCAGATACTCCTTGGGCAGAACGAGTATCGAAATACCTAGGAACAGACCACAATGCCATATTTATTGATAATAAGGAACTCTCGGATGCTCTCGGGCCATCGATGGAGGCCCATGATTTGCCGGGAATGACGGATATAGATGCTTCTTTATATCTTTTCTGCCGGGAAGTTCGCAAGGGGGCAGTGGTTGCGCTTTCGGGTGAATGTGCGGACGAGATTCTGGGAGGGTATCCTTGGTTCCGAGCAGAGAAGGAAATAGGCATTGATACCTTTCCTTGGAATAGAATGCTGGCT
The DNA here is from genome assembly GCA_028693695.1 of Syntrophomonas sp. Lineage (GTDB taxonomy): Bacteria > Bacillota > Syntrophomonadia > Syntrophomonadales > Syntrophomonadaceae > PHAA01. The sequence continues at coordinate 1,444 of JAQUUV010000264.1, read as the reverse complement.
GAAAGATCTGATTATTTATCACCCGAAATGGTGAAAAAGATGAACCCGGAAGCATATAGCCGAGAAAGATACCTTGAGGCCTTACAAGAAGTACCGCGTTTAGAAGGGGAAAGCTTAGCTGAAGCCCGAATGCGTGAAATGTTTTACCTCAACATCAGCCGATTTATGCCCACTCTCCTGGATCGTAAGGATCGTATGAGCATGGCTTGGGGATTGGAAGTCAGGGTTCCGTTCAGTGACCACCGCTTGCTGGAATATATCTGGAACATACCCTGGAGCATGAAGAACCATAATGGGATGAGCAAGGGTATATTAAGACGAGCCTTGTGTGGGTTACTTCCGGATGAGGTGCTTCTGCGCCAGAAGAGCCCATATCCCAAAACCCATCATCCTATTTACGGTCAGGCGGTGCGCTCTGAATTAAAGAGCGTCCTTAAAAATCCGGCATCACCTCTGTTAGAATTGATTAAACGTGAAGAGCTTGAGGGCATCCTGGATTCGGGCCAAGCTTTCTTGAAAATGCCCTGGTTCGGTCAGCTTATGGGCGATATACAGTTTATGGCCTACCTGCTCCAGGTCAATCGCTGGTTAGTGAAATATAAGGTAAAGATAAGCATTTAAGGTATAGGGAAATACCAGTAATGTACGGGTATAAACCTGCTACAAAATCTAAATAGCGACTGGAGGGAGCATCAGCGTCCTATTGAAAACGACCAAAGGGAGTATTGGTTGCACTCTTGAGTGTAGTACCCGAAGGGTGTAGTCCCACGGGGGGAATGTCATAGGATAAGCAGAAAGTAAAAAACCACCATAAATGGTGGTAATTTCATAATTTATGTAGCAAGTAAATCTATAAGCGGAGTTCTGTATTTGATAATCATCTATCTAGGATGCTAGTTGCCTAGCACCTCCAGCGACCTAACCCGGGAGCGAGGCGGGCGACCTCACTGCTCCTCTATTCGGTCTTGCTCCAGGTGGGGTTTACCTAGCCAGACAGTCACCTGCCTGCTGGTGAGCTCTTACCTCACCGTTCCATCCTTACCAGAGAACTTTCGCTCCCGGCGGTTTATTTCTGTGGCACTTTCCTTGGGGTCGCCCCCACTGGACGTTATCCAGCACCCTGCCCTGCGGAGCTCCGACTTTCCTCAGGTATTAGGGACTGTAAAGGAATAAATAAGGTAGAATACGCCGAGGATTTTTAGTGTTATACAAGGCGTAAAAACGTGGTAATACTGGAGGTATTATCGCATTTTGAGAACGAAGTATAACGCTAAAAAGACCGGTGTAAATGACTGATTTATTTCTTTACAGTCCCTTAATACCCGCGACTATCTGATTTACTTGCGTTCTTATTATACACAAATAACCAGGATGAAGCTAGATGTTTTCATTCTCTATAAACGAATATTTTTCTAATTTCTCAAAATAAATATAAATATTAGCA
>JAQUUV010000263.1 GCA_028693695.1 Syntrophomonas sp. | reverse complement strand
ATAAGGATATCAAATATAAACGGGATGTACATCATTGCTGCGATAAATGCGGCAAAATGGTTCAGGAGGAATGCCAGAAAATTACCGGACTTACTCCAGAGATGATAGATATTTGGGATGCAGTTCTTTCTAAATATAATAAACTTTGATACTTGAAAAGGTATTTCATAACACTTGGAGAGCTTATGGTAATTGGAAAGAGGGGAATTCTTTTGAAAAGATACTAATTCAGAAACCAAAATACGTCAGGGTGGGTTACTTGAGGGAGGTATTGTTGTTGCTGCATAAATTAAAAATACAGACCGAGCAACATACGCAAATGATTGATATAACTGCGCATGTTCAGGATATAATCAGGCAGGAAAAAATTGAGGAAGGCATGGTACTGGTTTATTGCCCCCATACTACGGCCGCCATTACCATCAATGAAAATGCTGATCCCGATGTTGTTCATGACATTTTGTTGAGACTGGATGAGCTATATCCCTGGACTCACCCCGGCGATTGGCATGGGGAAGGCAATTCAGCTGCCCATCTAAAAGCCAGTACAATAGGTACATCGGAGCTTATTCCTGTAAGTGCTGGCTGCCTACTACTCGGGACATGGCAGGGGATCTATTTCTGTGAATTTGATGGACCACGTCCAAGATCATTTTATGTAAAAGTAGTTTAAAGAGGCTACCCGGAAAGTCCAAAATGGATATCGGGATAGCCTCTTTTCGAGTTATCTTCGTCCCTGGTTTTTTCGTTGATAGGCATTTCTATATTCATACTGGTATAATATAGAAATAATGGGCATGAAATGCGGGTTGTATATTCAATTAAGTGATTAGCCAGGTCAATCGGTGACAAGCTAGTAGTTCATCCGCAATGGGGGGGACAATTAGCTAAAGGCTCAAGTAAAGGATGGATTTCAGGTACTTCAACGTAACATATAATTCTTGAAAGGTGACATTAAATGGGGAAAATAATTAAGGTTGATATGCTTCAAAAGAAATATGGGCAACTTATCGCAGTTGACAACATAAGCTTTGAGGTTGAACAGGGCGAAATGTTTGCTTTCCTAGGGCCTAATGGTGCAGGAAAATCCACTACGATTAATATACTTTGTAGTATTTTAAGTAAAAACGCAGGCAAAGTAATAATTGACGGTTTTGAGACAGGAAAACAAGACAGCGATATCAGAAAGCTTATCGGCGTTGTTTTTCAAGACAGTGTTTTGGACGGTTTATTATCTGTTCAGGAAAATCTGGAGACAAGAGGGGCTTTTTATGGTTTAAAGGGTGCGGTGCTAAAAAATAGAATTGTCGAAGTCGCTGACGCTGTTAACATAACTGAGATATTAAAACGTCCCTATGGCAAACTTTCAGGAGGACAAAGACGTAGAGCAGACATTGCACGGGCTTTGATTAATACACCTAAAATCCTATTTTTGGACGAGCCAACAACGGGTCTTGATCCCCAAACAAGGGTTAGTGTTTGGGAAACGATACGAAATTTGCAAAAGGAAAAAGGCGTAACAATTTTTCTAACCACGCATTATATGGAGGAAGCAGCGGGTGCTGATGATGTTGCCATTATAGATCATGGCAATATAGTAGTCAGAGGTACGCCAGCAGATCTAAGAGTAAGATATAGCCTTGATCAGTTGAGGATTATTCCCAATAATAATGAGCAGTTTATAGAATTTGCATCGAGAAGAGGGCTGCAAATAAAGCCGGGCCCTGGAATGTTTACTATAAATATTGAAAATAGTATGCAGGGCTTGCAAATTTTGAAAGACGCAGAGCCTTTAATTCAGAACTTTGAGGTAATACGTGGCAATATGGATGATGTATTTATTAATATCACGGGTAAGGAGCTTCGCTCTGAGGAGGTGCAATAATGAATATAATTCTTATTTTTGCAAAAAGAAATATTAAAATGTTTTTCAGAGACAAAGCATCGGTTTTCTTTTCATTTTTAGCTATTTTTATCATTATTGGGCTGTATGCTCTTTTTTTAGGTGATATGCAGGTGAAAAATCTTAAAGCTACTGTTGGAGATGTTAAGGGTATAAGATTTTTGGTTGATACATGGATTATGGCCGGTATTATAGCGGTCAACACAGTGACCATCACCTTAGGTGCCTTCGGAATTATGGTACAAGACGAGAGCAAAAAGATTATGAAAGATTTTTTAGTAGCCCCTATAAAACGCTCTTCCTTGGTGGCAAGCTATGTGTTATCTTCATGGGTCATAGGATTTGTTATCACTATCATTGCATTTTTTGCAGGGGAAGCTTATATTGTTTTATCTGGTGGTGAGTTACTTCCTTTTATGAGTATTGTAAAGGTTTTAGTAATTATTGCTTTATGTGTATTCTCTTCCTCCTCGATAGTTTTTTTACTGGTTTCATTTATTAAATCAGATAGCGCGTTTTCTACATTAAGCACTTTAATAGGAACACTCATCGGATTTCTAGCGGGTATCTATGTGCCTATAGGAGTATTGCCTCAAGCAGTACAAAGCTTTATAAAGCTTGTTCCCATTACACACGGTGCAGTTCTTTTAAGACAAATATTTATGGATAGACCCATTAATTTGGTGTTTGCAAATGCACCAGCGTCAGTGATTAAAGATTACAAGTATAGTTTAGGCGTTGATCTGACCGTAAATAACAACGTAATCACCCCTACAACAATGGTTTTGATACTGGTAGGAACCGGGCTAGTATTTTTTGCTATTTCGGTTGTTAGAACTGTAAATAAAAAGACTTGAATATAGTTTTGGAGAATCAACACATTGATATATTTGTATTGCAGGCTTACTTCAGGGATTCTATTGATCAAGTATCCCTTTGCCACTCCCTTCACCAACCAAGAATTTAATGTTTAGAAACAACGATGCATTCCACCGCCAACGGCCGCAAGCAGGCAGGAAGAAGCTTTGAATATAATATTATCGTTTTAATATTGACAAACATTGCTTAATCTAATA
>JAQUUV010000262.1 GCA_028693695.1 Syntrophomonas sp. | reverse complement strand
TATAATGTACCGACTCCTGTCAACAAGATGCTGCTTGATATTATTAAGGCTTCAGAAGGTATGTTCAGATACAATGGTGTAAGGTTTTTTGATTTAAACCAGATAAGAGGCGAAGTCCGGGAATTCTCAAGAGTCATGGGGACGGTTCTTTTGACTCCTGAGTCGGATATTTACTGCCGTTATTACTTATTTAACTCGAATTCGTTCGACCACATTCCGGTTTACACCAAGCAGCTCGGCAATTACTCGAACTGATAGTTTGGTGTGGGAGCGAAAATATGCAATGACCTCTTTCCGGTTGGTGGTCAAAATATCATCCAATGTCTGTCCTGCCCATTTCTCTTGCAAATATTTTTTTAAAAAGGCCTGTCCATCTTCCAATGTCCGAATTTCGTTCTCATCCGGGAAGTCCAGATACTCCGCATCATCGGCTTCATTGGAAAACCTTTTGAATTCCTCAATCGCCATCAGCCTGTCATTCGAAATGATATCTAAAACAAACTGTGTGTCCATTAGTTCATCTTTGCGTGGATTAAGCTTAATATAAGATCTGTAACTGCTCCAGGGATACTCCTCCGCCTTTAAGACCATTCCAGCCTTAACCGGATTGTTATGAATATAGCGTATTACCGCTAGAAGATATCGTTCCTCTTCCACGGGTTCACTTCTGAAACGATCCTGGAACACATGGCCTACCCTTCGATGCTTGGTATTATAGAAATAGGCATAGCGAACCGCTATGCCTTTCATTATAATTGATAAATCTTTTTCATTAGTATTCAATAGAATGTGGACATGATTGTCCATTAAACAATAAGCATATAAAGAAAATCCGATATTGCTCTGCTTAATCGCGACATCTTCCAAGAAACGCTGCTTATCTTCCCTGTCTGCCAAGATATTCTTTCTCTCATTGCCCCTAAGCATAATGTGGTAGATACCTGTGTCGCTGGTTACCCGCTGCTGCCTCGCCATTTTCACCACCTCCTAGTATTCCCAGAATACCATAACGCCTGGAACGAGTCAAAAGAACCGTCCCCTTGACTGCCCTTGACTGAAAGGAGTATTAGTTATTAAAACTTGTTAGTTTAGGCGTAAATCCATTCTTCTCCAGCTTTTTTGTAAGTGACTATTTCTGCTTCCTTAAAGAAAATACTAATTTCACGGACAGCGCTTTCAGGTGAATCAGAACCATGAATTATATTTTTATCAATGGTCATAGCAAAGTCACCGCGAATAGTGCCCAGAGCTGAATCTTTAGGATTGGTTGCACCCATCATTGTACGCACCATTGAAATTACATTTTCACCTTCCAAAACCATAGCGGCAACCGGTCCGGAAGTAATAAAGCCAACTAGATCGGCAAAAAAAGGTCTTCCCTTATGCTCGGCATAGTGCTTTTCAGCTAGTTCTGGTGTAATCTGCATTAATTTAACAGCTGCAATCTTGATGCCCTTCTTTTCAAAACGGCTGATAACTTCACCTACTAGTCCTCTTTGTACCCCATCTGGTTTTACAAGAGCAAATGTACGTTCCATTTTATATTCCTCCTGTAAATATATTCGGTTAATTTTATAGCTATTATTAAAGCTAATTCTTTAATAATAGCTATATCCAATAACCTTAAGCATTATATCATAATTGTTTTGGCAGAAAATACGGACAAGCAAATTGAGGCAAGGGGAAGGCACCGCATGCTGCTTTTAACATATTAGAATCATCTCGGAATTATTAATAACGTGTTGCTGGGATAAATTCGGCATGTAGTTTCCATTTTGTGGTTGGCAAGAGAAAAATCATAAACTATAATATGAGTGAGCACTCACTCATATTATATTAAGAGGAGATGGATCGGTGGAAAAGAAAGGCAGCAAGAGAGAAAAAGAGATCCTGGAAGCAGCAATCAGGGTCTTTGAGAAAAAGGGGTTCAACGGTGCAACCACTAAAGAGATTGCCCAAGAGGCTGGCATTGCGGAGGGTACTATCTTTGGATATTTCCCAAGTAAAAAGGATATCCTGCATCAGATATTGGAACGAGTGGTGGATACGGTAATTCCAGAACTGGCAGTGGGTTCTCTGGAACAAGTTTTAGGAGAATCAAAGGGCAGAAGCCCCGAAGAAGCAATACGGATAGTTTTACATAATCGATTGAATCTGATGATAGAAAAAAGTGCCATGATGAAGACGGTACTGGTGGAAGCACAATACCATTCCGACCTAAAGCAAATCTACAAAGAAAAGGTTTACCGGCCAATTAGGCATTTGCTGGAACAGAATATTCAAGAACTAATTTCTGCGGGGATTTTTCGACCCATTGATGTTCCCACAGCGGCCATTTGTTCAATGGGTATTTTCTGGAGCTTGATGATTGAACAGACGCTGTATGCTGATGAAAACTCAGCTGTCGATATAGATGAGAGAATAAGTAAAATTATAGATATTGTTTTCTCTGGAGCCAGGAGGGTTGAAGAGAAATGAGCAAAAGAACGTTTTCAGCCGGCTTAGTGTTGGTCTTACTGATGCAATTCCTATTCCTGTCAGGGTGCGAAAAAGTCAAAACTACCAGTACAAATAGCAACCTTGTCTTTAATGGACTGGAAGTGAAAAAGGGCCAATTACAAAACGATGCCTTGGTTAGTGGCAAGATCGAAGCTGGGCAAATGGCCAATGTGGTTAGCAAGGTCTCGGGTAAGGTGGGTCAGGTTAATGTAGATGTGGGCAGTAAAGTTAAAAAGGGACAGGTATTGTTGAACCTGGAGGCCAACGACCTGGAGGTGAATATAGATGCTACTCAGGCGGCTGCGGATACAGCCAGAATAAACTACGATCTGGCACTCAAACAACACCAGCGCGGACAAAGCTTGCTGTCTTCATATGCTATAAGCCAAGCGGATTATGAAAATAATTTTCAGGGAGTTTATCTGAAAGCCGAGGCAGGACTTAGATTAGCCCAGTCTAATCTGGAAAAAGCGCAAATTGCCTT
>JAQUUV010000261.1 GCA_028693695.1 Syntrophomonas sp. | reverse complement strand
TGGCCTATGACTATGGTTCAACGCCGGAGCCTGTGAGCCTTGTAAAACAGGCCGTAGAAATTGCATGCAAATCAGTCCCTGCCAATAAACTGATCCTGGGTATTTCCGCACCCAGCGAAACTGCCGCAAGCATAGCGACCAAAGTGGGAATAGCAAAACGTTATAACCTAAACGGTGTAGCGCTGTGGAGATTAGGGGTAATAAATGATGGGATGTGGCAGACATTAAGAGATAATCTAACCGCCACTCGTCAGTTGTAACCGTTTAAATGCCTACTAAAAATAATTCAAAAAGGAAGAGTTGCGTGAAAAGACTTTTAACGTACATTATCGTATTTGTATTAATGCTCTTTACAGTAAACACAAGCATTTTTGCAAATTCATACGAAGGTGATTATGCTCGTGAAAAATTAAGGGATGAAGGTTTCTGGTTGACTTCTGAAGAAAGCTCACAGCAGAAAGCTGAATTAGATAGCAGGTTAGATTCGTTAGATAATTCAGCCAATATGCCTGATCGCCTGGCCGCCCCTTTAGTGACGGTGCAAATAAACGGTTCGGTAGTGAATGCTCCGGCTGATATGGATGTAATAGAAGGCCAGGTAATGGTTCCCCTGCGCTGGGCAGCCGAGCAATTGGGCGCCGGTTCCGTTCAGTGGGACCCCGCAGCCCGTACGGTAACCATTAAGACTCCGCAGGATTTTTATAGTTTGGAGAAATTAGCCTCCTATAATAATGCTCTGCAGTCCGACATTGATGAACAGGATAGGCAAATTTGGCCATTGCCGGATAAGGCCAAAAACTTGCATCAATCCAATGACATACCCAACAACCGTGATTGGATATTGGACTTTAGACAATTAAAGGATCAAAGATTGGATCCAATTCAGCCCGTCAACCCTTTTCTCATAGATATTACCAGTGACGATGGCTCCTATGAACACAGTATGTGGGTAAACAGCTTTGAAAATAAAGATAACCATTATTTTCTGCCTATGGACTGGCTGGAATACCTTTTCCATGCCAGGGTCAATTATAACCAAGCCACCAATATACTATCCATTCAAACCCCTGATATGGACAAAATCAAATCCGACCTTGCCCTGATAGAAAACACTCTTATTCCGGCTAGTGCTGATGAAGCCATAAAATTATGGGGCCGGGGCGAGCAAGTCCGCTGTGGGGCCCTGCAATATGCCGCATTATCTCCTCAACTCCGCCAGGAAGCAGATAAAAGTTACCATGTCCTAGGAACATACTGGGTTACTGGTGGTTCAAGCCCTTCAGTAGGCCCTATAACCATAAAAAACCGGGATGAACTCAGCGATACAAAGGTTGAGTATACTCTCACTTTCCCGGAAGTAACCTCTGCTCCGCCCAATACCATTGCCACAGAAAAATTAGTGGTAGAGAAATTGCCCTATAACGGCCAGGAAGGGTGGTTTATTACCCAACTATTACAATCCAGTGACTATGGGATTATTGATGGACTATATAAAAGCAATAGCCTATACCTGCCAGCCAATAGGTTTTCTCTTCCTCTCCCGGCTGACTGGACAATTGTATACTCTAATCAGGAAATGATAATAAAAGACGGACTAGGGCACTCCATCGGTACCGTTGAGCAGCTTGGCGGCTACTTTCTTCCCAATCATCGCGCCATCTTAATTGATAAGAAACTGGTCAGTGGGCTGGGCGAAAGCCATTTACTGGTGCTTCTTTACCAGTCTCCTGCAGCCTCGGAAATACAAGAAAGCTGGCAGGAGGTTCACGCGATGATACCGCTAAACATGATACCGCTAATAGGCCAATATTGGGCTGATATTTGTATCAAGGTAAACCCGGGGGATGATGTCGAGGAATTACAAAGAGTATTAGAAAATGCTGTTGTACAGTTTAAATCTGCAAAAGCAGACACTCCATAAACTTGTAAGAATAGCGGTTGGTAATCCTATTGCTCCGCTGGTAAACACAACTATCACTGGGAGGATTATAGCAGGAATAAGTTTGCTTAATTCTCGGCTTCAAGGTTGTATACCAGGAATTGGGCGGTTTTCGAGCAATCGAATGGGTTATTTTCATATGCTTTCATAGAAATATCATTAAATCTATCGTATATATTGATAACATTAATATCTTTTTGGCGCACCCGCAATAAGCGCACTTTTGCCGGGGAAGACTAAGGTTTAAAATGTCTGCGATTTATTAAGTAAATTGGTGATAAGGCATTTGTATATACCATGCCGCCTAGCCATCCTGTTTTAAACTAATAAACCTGAAATGGTGCGTAATTTTGCTAGGCCAGTTCAACAAGTAAAAACTGTCCTCACTGGCCTTGGGGCCGCAGTTATGAATCATCAACGGGACCCCGTCCTGTCCTCGCTGATTCGATATTATGCCGATATGTTCAAGGGGCAGGCCAAATACCACAATATCACCTGGCTGCCAGTTGGTTAAATTCGTTACATCACCCGGAACGATTTCTGTGGTCAGCTCCTGCCCATGGCTCTTAAAGAATATCTGTAAGTTGCTCACTCTCCTGAAATCAATGCTGGGGTCTGGTTTGCGTCCAGTCGCTCCATAAGCTGGGGAGTTACATCTGATATCTTCATCCATCATTTTCTTGAGATCGTAGCCAGCATTTTTAAAAGCCCGCCATATAACATCTGTGCAGGCACCTCTGCCCTCCGGTGGGTATCCTCCCTGAAAGTATGATCCGTCATAAACGGTACCTTTTTCCACTTCCTGGCGAGCGCCATTCACTATATCCATGGAATCAGGAATTCCATTCTGGTTCTGATCCTGAGCAGAAAACAACTGCGGATATTCATATTGGGAGCCCTGGTACATGCTTTCTAACACATTAGGAATACGTAGTCCGCTTAGTATATTCCCATATGCTGAATACATTACTAATCCTACCATAGCCACCAATAATAAAAGCCCGCGTCTCTTGCTTATCAAGTCAATCACCTCATCGATTCATAGG
>JAQUUV010000034.1:10299-13775 GCA_028693695.1 Syntrophomonas sp. | reverse complement strand
AAGGCTGGCATAGAACAGGGGTCCAATAAAAACAATAAGAATAAGTATCGGATCTTTTAACACATGTAGAAATTCATAGTGAACTATATTCCATAGCTGTTTCATGATATCACCTCTCCATCCAGGCCGTAATTAGAGTTGTCAGGCTATAACAAACCAGCGCAATAATTATCAGTGCCCAGAAATATGAAGCCATAAAATCCCAGCCGGGATTTTTAAAACTCAGGTAGTTAAAACCCTGGAAAAACCAGGTCTGGGGAAAAATCCAGACTACCGACTGCAGAAATCTGGGCATTGCTTCAATGGGCCAGGTGTAGCCACTCAATACAAAGGAGGGGAGGGCTACCATCATACCGAAACGGGTGGAGTCCACGGCATTGTTAGCAATACTGGACATCAGCGTACCAAGACTGTGCAGGGCGATGGCGAAAAGCAGGGTGAAAAAAAACAGAGGGCCAATGCCACAGGCCAGTGGCAGCTTAAAAATGCCAAAAGCGATGATATAAATCGGAATTACCATAAGCATAAAAGTAATGATATGAATCACTGATTTGTTAAAGAACAGACGCAACTTGGAAACGCCGATAGCTTTAATTTGCAGCCAGCTTTTAACCCCCGTTTCACCAATCACATTAATGCTGGCCGCGATGGTACAGCACTGCTGCCAAAGATTTAGGGCCATAGCCAGCACCAGGAAGTAAGCATAATTTAAGGTTGGGTTAAACCAGCCTTCCTCCTTGAAGTCTACCGCCAGGTAGGTGGCTTGAGCCTGAGCCGGGTCCATTCCCTTGGATATAAGGGTCTTTATTCCTGCTTCGGCGCTGATGGTTCGGGTAACTCCCAGTACTGCTGTGCTAGCGTTGGTAGCATAGGCAGTATTGGAGGCATCAATGATCAATAAGACTTGGGTATGACGGTGCAGGGCAACATCACGGGCAAAATTCTCCGGAATTACCACACCTACTATGATTTTCCCCCGTTGTATTTGAGATTCCAGTTCATGATAGTTGGTCGGGTAGGCCACAACCTTTAGGTTCTCCGCATTATTCATTTTTTCGACTATTTCTCGGCTACTAGAGCTGCGATCCAGGTCAACAATAGCCGTAGGTATGTTACTTATATTTTGGGCATGGTAAATGGCCAGGAATAAGAACAGCCCCAGTAGAGGCCCAAACAGCAAAATGTTGCGCAGACCGTGGTCCCGCCACATGTAGCATAATTCACGGCGCATGATCTTAAGGTTCAGTCTAGTCATTCTATTTCAGCACCCTCCTGGTAAGAATCCACTAAATTATTCCACTTTTTGCGTGCTTGTGAGGGTGCCAATATTTCCAGCTGTCCATATTCCAACCAGCCTACCCGGTCAAAAAAATCGGCCATGTCCATGTTGCTGAAGCCGCAAATACAGGCTCCCCCGCCCTGTAAAAATGGCTTTAGTTGTTTAATAATCAGGTGGCGTGAATAGAGGTCAATATCCTTAATCAATTCATCAAGGATCAAAAGCCGAGGCGAATTTAAGAGGGCACAGGCCAGGGCTAGACGTTGGTAAAGGCCAACATCTAGTGCGGTAATGGGATGCCGCAGGTATTCTTTTAATTCCAGTTGGGCAGTGACCCGTCCTATGTTCTCCTGCCTAACATTTTTGAGGGCAGCAATAAAATCAAGGTTTTCCATTACGCTTAAATCCTGAAAAAGGCTGGGTTCCTGAGTAACCAGCCCCATTTTCTGCTTAAATTGCTGGCTTTTGCTAATGTTGCAGCCCAGCACCTCCACGGTTCCGGAGCTGAAGCGATCTACTCCAGCGAGTATATGTAATAAGCTAGTTTTTCCGCTTCCCCGCAGGCCAAAAATTCCCAGACACTCCCCTGGGAATAACTGCAATGATACCCCGTTCAAAACCGGTTTTAGGAAAAACTTCTGTACCAGGTCTTTTACCTCAACTACACTCTGCTGTTCTCCCATGACTATTTCTCCTCCAGAATTTTAACCGTGGCGGTCATACCAGTTTTTAAGACCAGGTCGTCATTAGGAAGATCTATTTTGACTTCAAAACTTCGGATGTCATGGCTGTATTGCTCATTAAGAGCCTTTTCCACCGCGAACTGGCCAGCCTGGTTTATCCATACCACTTTCCCGTTAAATACTTTTCTGGGAAAAGCGTCCACACTTACTTCTGCACCTTGGTTTAATTGAACTCGGCTGATCTTTTTCTCATCAATGAAGATTTTAACATAGGTATGTTTGAGATCGCTAATTTCAAAAACCGGGGTACCAGCACTCAACATTTCCCCTTCTTCCAGTAACTTCTGGGTAATGAATCCTGATATGGGTGCTGTCAGGTGGGTATTGTCCAGATAGGCCTGAGCCTCCTCAACTGCTCCCGCGGCCTGCTTGCTTGCGCCTAGCGCCGCATTATATTCACTCTGGGCAGCTGAGACTTTTAAACGAGCAGCCAGAGCTTCATTTAAAGCACCGTTGGCCAGTTGCAAATCATTTTGAGCCCCATTATATGAATTAGTCGCTTCATCGAACAGGCTATCAGAAATAGCCTGGCTCTCATGTAAGGCTTTTGCCCGGTCATATTTCTGCCCAGCATTGATAACACCAACTTGCGCCTTGTCCACTGTAGCTTGAGCCTGCTTAATTTTGGCCTCCACAGTTTGACTGGTTAATGGTACACCAGCATCTGCCTGACCCACCTTTCCCAGTGCCAGTTCTTGAGCTCCTCGGCTCTGAGCCAGCTTGGCGGCTATCTCCCGACTGTCAAGCATCGCCAACTCCTGCCCCTTTTCCACGGCACTGCCTTCATCAACCAGTAAAGTATGAATTTTACCCGCGACTTTAAATGAAGTCATTACTGTCTTGGCTTCAATAGTACCTGTAGTTGTCAGGCTTCCCCTGGCATCAGCCAGAACTGCTTGACGTTGGTAAAAGTAGCCGTAATATATCCCCGCCGCAGCTACTATTACTAGCAATAAAAAAATAGTTACGATACTTTTTCTCTTTCCCAATTCTGAAAGTTCAAGCATGGACATCTTCTCTCCCCCCAACTAATTTTACTTGCGTACCTTAAGTATCTTCATGCTCATCAGGGGTATCCCCGTATCCTGACGGGCTGGCTCTATTAAGCATAATCCCGTGGGTTAAAATAGTCGTCATCAAACTCAATACCCTTTCTGGGTCATTACTCAGGGGCTTATGCTCCAGAAAGGGAAAGGTTGCATTTTGAAAAATGCTTTCCAGGATTACAGCTAGTTCACCGCTATCTGCCTGAACCAGAGCGTTTTCTTTTATTCCACGCTCAAATACCGTGGCAGCCATTTCTAACTTCTTTTCGAGTTTATGGTTTATATCATCTATCCATTCCTCTTTAATATGATTTTGCATGCGGCGGCGACCCCAGGAAGACAAGATCTGATTAAACTCTCGGAAGAAGTGGTATTGCAACACCAAATAGTTATTTATGGCTGACATCA
>JAQUUV010000034.1:0-10199 GCA_028693695.1 Syntrophomonas sp. | reverse complement strand
ATATCATCTATCCATTCCTCTTTAATATGATTTTGCATGCGGCGGCGACCCCAGGAAGACAAGATCTGATTAAACTCTCGGAAGAAGTGGTATTGCAACACCAAATAGTTATTTATGGCTGACATCAGATCAGGATTATGCAAACATTGATCTTCAATATCAGCACAGAGCTTTTCCAAGCCCTGAGATATAAGGTAGGTCAAAATATGGTCTTTGTTTTCAAAATGAAGGTAAATTGTACCCTTGGCACACCCCAGAGTCCGTGCTAATTCATCCATGGTTACTGATTCAAAGGGTTGATTTAAGAAGAGTTTGGCAGCAGCCTCAGCTATCACCTGTTTTTTAAATTCCTTTTGTTGATCCTTAAGTGACAAAAACGCCAGCCTCCTGTCTGAATGGTGTTAAAAATGACCAACTAGTTTTATTGCTCTATTTTAATTTCGTACCCATGATTTGTCAATAAAAAAGCCGTGTCTAAAATCGATCGATTTTGACATCAGCTTAAGAATAGTTATTGTTGAGCAGGGTACTGGGGATAATGAGCACCGGGTTTGGTGAGTTGTATTTTAAAGTTGCTTATAAAATGTGCGCATAATAATTTCTTCCTGCTGTTCCCGGCTGAGTTTGATGAAATGCACGGCATAGCCGGAAACCCGAATGGTTAAGTCGGGATATTTTTCCGGGTGATCCATGGCTTCTTTTAAGGTATCCAGGCTGACTGCATTGATGTTTATATGCTGACCTTCCTGAGCAAAATATCCATCCAGTAAACCAGTCAGATTGTGGGTCTGTTCGGATGGTGTAGTTCCCAGGGCAGAAGGAGCTACGGAAAAGGTGTAGGATATACCGTCCTTGGCGTATTCATAGGGGATTTTCGCCACAGAATTACAAGCGGCAATAGCCCCGTTTTCCTCTCGTCCATGTAACGGGTTGGCTCCGGGAGCAAGGGGTTCTCCCTGCTTTCTGCCGTCCGGGGTAGTGCCGGTATGCTTGCCATAGACCACATTGGAGGTAATGGTAAGAACCGACAGAGTATGCAGAGCGTTTTTATAAGTGGGATATTTCTGTAGCTTACGGGTAAAGGTTCTGACTACATCCACTGCCATCAGGTCTACCCGGTCATCGTCGTTTCCGAATTTGGGAAAATCACCGCTAACAACGAAGTCATTAATAATTCCTCGGTCATCTTTTACTACTTGCACCCGTGCATATTTAATGGCGGAGAGCGAGTCAGCCACTACAGATAAACCAGCGATGCCAAAGGCCATGTAGCGTTGGAGGGTGCTGTCATGCAGGGCCATTTCAATTTTTTCATAAGCGTAACGGTCATGCATGTAATGGATTGCATTCATGGTGTTCACATAGAGTGAACTAAGCCAGTCCATCTGCATACAAAAGCGTCGCATTACTTCATCAAAATCCAGGTATTTATCCTCATACATAGGCATTTCCAGTCCTACCTGATCACCGGTCATTTCATCCCGTCCGCCGTTAAGGGCATAGAGAAGGAGCTTGGCCAAGTTGCATCTGGCACCAAAGAATTGCATGTCTTTTCCCATTTTCATGGCTGAAACACAGCAGGCAATACCATAATCATCTCCATAATACGGGCGCATAAGGTCATCGTTCTCATACTGGATGGCGCTGGTTTGGATGGATATATGAGCACAGTAGTTCTTGAAGTAGGTGGGCAAATTGCTGGACCAGAGGACGGTCATATTGGGTTCGGGAGCCGGGCCCAAACTTTCCAGGGTATGGAGGAAACGGAAGCTGGTTTTGGTAACCATAGGTCTGCCATCTATACCTGCGCCGCCTATTGATTCCGTGACCCAATTAGGGTCTCCGGCAAAGAGACTGTTATACTCAGGTGTCCGCAGATGTCTCACCAGGCGCAGTTTAATAACTAGGTGGTCGATTAATTCCTGGGCTAGGGCTTCACTCAGTACACCGGCCTGAATATCTCTGGCAATGAATATATCTAAAAAGGTGGAAGTCCGTCCAAGACTCATGGCGGCACCGTTTTGTTCCTTGATAGCGGCTAAGTAGGCGAAATACAGCCATTGTACTGCTTCACAGGCGTTGGAGGCGGGAAGAGAGATGTCAAAACCGTAGGTGGCAGCCATTTTTTTTAGTTCCTGCATGGCGGCAATTTGATCGGAAATTTCCTCCCGTAATTGGATGCTATCTGCTTGCATGGATTTATTGAGCCCAGCCAGGTCACTCTTTTTGCTTGCAATGAGAAAATCTACCCCGTAAAGTGCTACCCTTCGGTAGTCGCCGATTATTCTACCGCGTCCGTAAGAGTCGGGCAGTCCCGTTATGATACCTACCCGGCGGGCGGTTTTCATCTCCGGGGTATAGACGCTAAAAACTCCATCATTATGGGTGCGCCGGTGAGTGGTGAAAAATTCTTTTAAGGTGGCATCGATCTCATATCCATAAGCCTCACAAGCCTTGACGGTGGTGTTCAGCCCTCCATAAACATTGATTCCGCGTTTTAAGGGTTCATCGGTTTGCAGCCCGATGATTTTCTCCAGGCTCTTATCAATATATCCGGGATTATGGCTCATAATTGTTATGGGAATATGGGGGTCAACCTTTAATACTCCGCCCTTATCATGCTCCTGGCGTAGCAGATCCTGGCACTGACCCCAGAGCTGGCAGGTTATTTCGCTAGGATCGACCAGGAATCGATGATCGCCATCATAAGGGGTATAATTCTTTTGAATGAAATCTCTAACGTTGATCTCCTGCATCCAATGCCCGGGGACAAAACCTTTCCATGCTTCCATCATGCATTCCACCTTTTCATAATCTTGTTTGTATTATTTGATAGAAAAGCGGGAATTAATCACATAACTTATGGTTGACAAGAAGCGGGCATCTTCTCTGCTTTAAGTCTTTGAATTGCGCACACTACCCTCACGGAACCAGACTTGCGGTTTTCTCACATCGGGATCTTCATAATACCATTTATAAAATGCAGCCAATGAAATACAGTATGCAATTATAATGTATACAGTATTCATTAGAATTGCATACAAAATACAAATTTTCTGGGTTATAATTGATGAAAAAGTCAAAATAAGGAGGAAAAACTAATGACAAGTAATTCTTACAATCCCTACGAAAATGCCCAATCTCAATTTGATCGGGTAGCGAAAATTATTGGCCTTGATGAGCCAACCCGGGTATTACTCCGGCAACCGATGAAGGAGTATCATTTTACAATACCTGTACATATGGATGATGGAAGTACTAAAGTATTTAATGGCTACCGCATTCAGCATAACAATGCCAGAGGTCCAGCCAAAGGAGGTATTCGCTTTCATCCCCAGGAAACCATCGATACGATTAGAGCGCTGTCTATGTGGATGACCTGGAAATGTGCAGTAGTTGATATTCCTCTAGGTGGAGGCAAGGGTGGCATAATATGTGATCCTCGTAATTTAACTGAAAATGAACAGGAAAGACTATGCCGGGGTTGGATAAGACAATTAGCCAAAGATGTTGGTCCTTTTATCGATGTACCAGCACCAGATGTAATGACAAATGGAAAACATATGCTGTGGATGCTTGATGAATTTGAACTTATTCATGGTGGAAGGTTCCCGGGATTTATCACCGGAAAACCAGTTGGAATGGGTGGATCCTTGGGTAGAACCGAAGCTACTGGATATGGATTGATTTATACCGTGCGCGAAGCATTAAAGAGCCAGGGCATGAGAATTGAGGATACATCGGCCAGCATTCAGGGATTTGGTAACGTTGCTCAATACGCAGCCAAATTGTATTCAGAACTAGGCGGCACCGTGGCGGCTGTTTCATGTTGGGATAATACTGATAAAAAGGCATATACTTTCTACAAAAAGAGTGGCCTGGATATAGCTGCACTGTTTGGCATAGTTGATTCTTTTGGTACTATAGACCAGAACAAGGCCCGTGACCTAGGCTGTGAAATTCTTCCAGAAGATGCTTGGATTGAACAGGATGTAGACATCCTTATGCCAGCTGCTTTAGAAAACCAGATTACTTTAGCCAATGTGGGTAAAATAAGCAAACAGGTTTTATTAATTGCTGAAGGTGCTAACGGTCCAATAAATACGGAAGCGGACGAAATAATCAGAAAGAGCGGCATGTTTGTTATTCCTGATTTTCTAGCCAATGCTGGAGGGGTAACCTGCAGCTATTTTGAACAGGTTCAGTCCAATATGAACTACTACTGGGAAAAGGATGAGGTAATGCAAAAGCTCGATGCCCAGATGACATCAGCATTTAAAGCAGTCAGGGAAATTGCAAAAAAGAACAACTTGTATATGCGTGATGCAGCCTACGTTATTTCCATAAACCGTGTAGCTCAAGCCGTTAAGATGCGTGGTTGGGTATAAAAGGAATTATTAATTGTAAATTATATTATTTAAAATGGCAGGGTGTTGTTAATGAATGATTGGGAATCGTCCGATAAATACTTGCTGGATAATCTGAAAGAACGAGCCAAAGAGCTTAATTGTCTCTACCAGGTGGATGAAGTCTTAAATAAGCAACGTTTATCACTGCCGGAAATTTTCAGGGAGTTAACTGGAATAATACCTTTGGGCTGGCAGTTTCCTGAGGTCTGTAAAGCAAGAATTGTGTATGATAACCACAGTTATGAGACGCCTGGATTTCTTAGTTCTCCCTATTCCATAAGCGCCCAGATAAAACGGGAAGGCAAGGCGGTAGGACAAGTTGAGGTTGTCTATATAACCGAGGTTATCAAGAGCGAGGAAGGCTACTTTCTTGAAAAAGAATTGAAGCTTATCAGGACTATTGCTGACCGCATTAGACAAACCATCCTGCAACGCTATATTGAACCAGTGTTACGGGAATGGAATCTATCTAAAGGCCAACCATACGAAGGCAGCTCTCCGATCAGTGAATGGATGGTCATTGTTGACCTGGTGAGCAAAACTGATCACAGTATGCTGTTGCATATTTGCAGAAAGATGATAAATTATCTCTGCTTGAGTGGAATCAAAGAAGCGGAAGAAGTGCTATGGGATTTTGGCACTGATTCCAGGGACTTATTCGAGCCGGGAGAGCTGAATTATCCAAGTGAAAAATTCCCCCTTGGTAATTTGGCCAGTATACGCGAAAAAACTTTTAGAATTGCTTCCCATCATCTAAGTGATGCCGAAATCTGGATAAGACTGAAGAATTGGATACAGGAAGAAAAGGCTTACCCTCTGATAAAGGCGGTGGAGCGTTTAGATGCATCGGTAAAGGAAATAGTAAAGGTAATTACGCGCTACAGTTATACCATTGGGGATAGTAATATAAGCTATTCCCCGATGGGACACTGGCTCGTAGTTGCCTTAATTCGCCGCTTCCTTTCGGACAAATTAGAATTTATCAATATCGCCCGTCAACATATAGAGATCAGCGATTTTTATGACGTCGTTAGCCGCTTGATTTTTCCCGAAGGAAGTCACGGTAAAATTGGGGGGAAAGGTGCTGGTCTCTTTATGGCCCAGCAGATACTAGCCAAGGCCGGTGCAGATATGCCTGTCTTACAATCTGTTAAGGTGCCTAAAACCTGGTATATCACCACTGATGAAATCAAGGAATTCCTGCATTATAACAACCTAGCGGAATTAAATATACAAAAGTATAAGGAATTATTTGAAATACGCATAGACTACCCAAATATAATTCAGCTTATGAAGAATTGCGATTTTCCTGAAGGAATTGTTAAGAGCCTGGCTATGGCTCTGGACGACTTCGGGGACTGTCCCCTGATCGTAAGAAGTTCGAGCCTGCTGGAGGATCAGATGGGGGCTGCTTTTTCGGGTAAATATAAAAGTTTGTTTTTGGCTAATCAGGGAAGCAAGCAGCAACGACTGGAAGCCCTTATGGATGCAATCGGTGAAGTATATGCTTCACTATATAGCCCTGACTCCATTCAGTACCGCGCGGAGAGAGCTTTGCTGGATTTTCAGGAAGAAATGGGAATTATGATACAGGAAGTTGTAGGAAGCAGAGTAGGTCCATACTTCCTGCCACTTTTTGCCGGAGTAGCCTTTAGCAATAATGAATTTCGCTGGTCGCCCAGGATTAAACGCGAAGACGGATTGATACGGCTGGTTATGGGATTGGGCACTCGTGCTGTTGATCGAGTGAGTGATGATTTTCCGGTACTGATATCACCCGGACAGCCAGGTTTAAGGGTTAATACTATTCCTGAGGAGATCAAACGCTACTCCCCTAAGAAATTGGATGTAATTAATCTGGAGAAAAATAGCTTTGAAACCGTAGAGATATCCGCTTTACTCAAAGAATATGGACACATGATTTCCAACGTACAGCAAATTATTTCTATATATACACCGGAATATGTGAAAAAGCCGCTCGCTTTTGATATTGACTTTGAACAGGATGATCTGGTGGTTACATTTGATGGGCTTATCAAGGACACCTCATTTATCAAGCAAATAGATCTAATCCAGAGTATTCTTGAAGAAAAGCTGGGAACCCCGGTAGATATTGAATTTGCTTCCGATGGAGACAATTTCTATATTTTACAATGCCGCCCCCAGAGTTTTAGCCCTGATGCAACTCCCGCAGCTATTCCCAAAGACCTGTCACCCCGGGACATAATATTCTCAGCCAAGCGCTACATATCTAACGGTACTATTCAAGATATTTCTCATATCGTTTATGTAGATCCGGAGGGCTATAATAGTCTGTATAAACTGGATGACCTGGCGAAAGTGGGGAAAGCCGTAGGAATGCTTAATTTTCTGCTCCCCAGACAACGATTTGTGCTCATGGGGCCCGGTCGATGGGGAAGTCGCGGCGATATTAAGCTGGGAGTGCAGGTGAGTTATGCGGATATAAGTAATACCGCTGCACTTATTGAGATTGCTCGCAAGAAATCGAATTATGTACCGGACCTCTCTTTCGGTACCCATTTTTTTCAGGATTTAGTGGAATCCAATATTCGTTATCTGCCGCTTTATCCAGATGATAAAGACATTATCTTTAATGAAATATTTTTAAGAAGAACTGATAGTATTTTAGAACAAATATTACCTGAATTTGGGTATCTGGGGGATACAATCAGGGTAATCGACATACCCGCAACATGTGATGGAAATGTTCTGAAAATCTCCATGAATGCAGATTTGGAAGAGGCGCTGGCTTATCTGGTCGCTCCTTCTGGTGAAACAACGCTTAGCTATAATAAAACGAGCAAAACACAAAAAGCTTTTCAACCTAGTGAGTCCTATACTGATGACCGGTTTTGGCGGTGGCGCTATTATATGGCTGAACGTATAGCGGAAAGACTGGATCTGGAGCATTTTGGAGTAAAAGGCTTTTATGTTATCGGAAGTACAAATAACGGTACTGCCGGCCCGGGAAGTGACATTGATGTACTTATTCATTTTCAGGGAAATCAGCAGCAGCATGAAGAAATGTTGCATTGGCTAAAGGGGTGGAGTCTATGCCTGGCCGAGATGAATTATCTTAAAACCGGTTATTCATCAGAGGGGTTGCTTGATGTCCATATAGTGACTGATGAAGATATAGCAAAAAAGACCTCATTTGCGGTTAAAATTGGCGCCATTACCGACCCTGCCCACCCTCTGAAAGTGAAAATGTAGCTGCATCTTTATGCATTCACCACTATAGTAGGGAAAGAGCATAATTAATATAATAGATCTTCCTGTACCCGGCATTATAGCCGGGTTACGTGTTTTTATATGTGAGGTATCTCTGGGCTAACTTCCATTTATGAATCACGCTCAGATTCCAAGATATTGCAGGATGACCCTTATTACTTAAAATGATAGAATGATACAGTGCACAAAAATATAGAGTTATGGTTGGTGGATAAATGATCGTTTTTCAGGTACAAAAAGTGAGTAAATCTTTTGCTGACAAAGAAGTGCTGCGAGAGGTCAGCCTGGCAGTTCAAGAAAAGGAAAGGGTAGGGTTGGTAGGAGTCAACGGCTCGGGGAAAACTACCTTACTACGGTGTCTGACAGGTGAGCTGCAGCCAGATGCGGGAGAGGTCATCCTGTCGTCTTCTCTGTCGTTGGGCTGCTTAGAGCAGATGACTGATAAGCGGCCGGGTATTACCGCCTGGGATGCGGTAATGGAGAGCTTTACAGACCTGATTGAAAAACGACAATTAATGCAAGAATTGGAAAGGAAAATGGGCGAGGGTGGATCAGTACTGCCCAAGGTTATGGAACAATACGCAAGGGTAAGCGAAGAATACGAGCGGGCCAATGGCTATGCCTGTGAGAATACCGCTCGGAGAATTTTAACCGGGCTAGGTTTTGGAAACGAAGAATTTCAAAAGCCTCTGGCTGCCTTCAGCGGAGGACAGAAGACCCGTTTGAATATGGGGCGGCTTCTGGCTTTGGCGCCGGATGTTCTGCTATTGGATGAGCCAACTAATCATATGGATATGGATTCGGTAGAATGGCTGGAAGATTTTATAAAAACATATGCCGGAACCGTTCTGGTTGTTTCCCATGACCGAATGTTTCTAGATAGGGTTGCCACTCGCATAGCCGAACTTCGACTGGGGGAATTGAAATCCTACCCGGGAAACTATAGCGCCTATGTGAAGAAAAAAGCTGAAGATGAATTGGCGGAGCAGCGGGCCTATCAAAAGCAGCAGGTATATATCCATCAGACGGAAGATTACATTAGGAGATTCAAGGCGGGGATTAAGTCCAAACAGGCGCGGGGGCGTCAATCCCAGCTGGAGCGGGTGGTACGCATTGATGCCCCCCAGCGGGAACACAGTGTTGGTAAGCACGTTATAAAAATCAATCGTGAAAGTGGTAATGATGTCTTAACGGTGGATGGGGTGGCGAAATCATACCAGGGCCGGGCAGTGCTTAAAGATGTGCAAGTGAGACTAAAGAAGGGCGATAAATTAGCTCTTATCGGACCGAATGGAGCTGGTAAAACCACCTTGCTGAAAATAATTAGTGGGCAGATACCTGCTGATCAAGGGGAGATACGGCTGGGGAGCCAGGTGGAAATGGCCTATTTCTCGCAGGAATATGAAGACCTGAATCTTAATCGCACCGTACTTGAGGAAATATTATTTCATTATGACTTGACCCTGGAAGAGGCACGCACTATGCTGGGCGGCATGCTTTTTAGCGAGGACGATGTTTTCAAGCAGGTAGGGGATTTAAGTGGTGGTGAAATGGGACGGCTGGCTTTCTTGAAAATGATTCTATCCGGAGCTAATTTTCTGCTGCTGGATGAGCCCACTAATCATCTGGATATTGACAGCTGTCAGGTAGTGGAAAAGATGTTGGCGGATTTTGATGGTACGGTCCTGGTGGTATCTCATGACCGCTATTTTATCGATCAGGTAGCTGACCGCATTTTAGCTATCGAAGACGGTCAGACCGAATACTATTGGGGCAACTATAGCTATTATCAGGAGAAGAAACAGGAAAAGGCCAAGATTCTCCAAATAGAGAAACGGGAAATGAAAGAAAAAGCATCCCGACCCGATTTGCAGTTACGAGAAGAAGAAAAGGAACGCAAAAAAGTCCGTCGCAGGTTGGACAAGGATCTTGCCCTTCTGGAAGCCAGTATAATGGAAACGGAAAGACGCAAAACCGAATTAGAGAGCTTCTTGGCAGATCCTGCCACCTATAATGATGAAGGCAAAGCTCGTGATTATACTTCTGAGTACCGGCAAGTGGAACAGATGCTGGAGGCGGCTTATGGGAGATGGGAAAGCCTGAACCACGAACTGGAGTCATTAGACAGAGTTGAAAGCCAGGGATGTTAGATACTCGGGAGTAATGCGAAATATTGACTGAAAGGCTCCTGCAGGCAATTATTTCCATGGTAATTTGCCAAATAGTGGTGTTTATTTTTTCCATTGGTAGATAAGGGTCGAAAGATATGTGGATAAATGGGTGCCTGATACCTTGACACCTACTTATCCTATGTAGAGGTGAGGTGTACTATTTTGCAAAATTATCCTGAACAACGTATTGATTCGAAAGCTGTGCCATACTGGCGCTGGTCTGCAGGCATTAAATCAGGTTTTTTACTGCTCATTCCAGCAGGTTATTATATGGCGCAGCAACACTGGCATTGGCCGGCCTTTATTTCCTTCATCCTGTTGGGTTTAACGCTTACTTATGCTATTTATTCAATCCTTTTTCAGCCTG
>JAQUUV010000033.1 GCA_028693695.1 Syntrophomonas sp. | reverse complement strand
TCCTTGGCGGTATAATATTTGACGGAGAGCGGGTAAGACACGATGAAAAAGAGAGCAGCAACTATTATTCCGAGCAAGGGCAAAAACCAGGGACTATTCAGATTTAGCTGCAGCAACTGCTGAACCCAGCTTTCATTCATATTTCCTTTTATAAAGGTACCAATATAACTGGGAACGAAGAAGAAAAACAGGAAAAGTATAAAATGTACTATCTGAAATATACTCCCAGAAGGAAATCTATGGTAGATGGGCAAAGCAATCGACACCAGTATACTGATAGAAATAATAGTTATCACGACGTCAAGTCCCCTTATCAATGGAACTTGAAAAGGCAGAGGACTGGCTTTTATCAATAGCCCAGTAAGAGTCATCAGTAAGAGACTGAAGACGGTGTATGCCAAGGTTGATAGAAATTGGGCACGGACAATGTCAGAGCGCAGTAACGGGAGACTATTAAGGATAATTTCAGTTTTATTTTTTGCATCAAAGGATAGGGATGTCATGAATAGCATATATGTTATTCCGAATGCGCCCATAGAGTATGCAAAATTTGAATAAAGGGGTATAAAGAATATGAAAACAACCATGCCATAGAGCACTGCAAATATAGAATATTTTTTTTGAATGAGGAAGTTTTTGTGAAGCAGATTATACACGACTATCCCCCCTTACTGTATAAAGCATTATATCTTCCAGGTTAGCTTTTTCAATTTTCACTCGGTCACCCATTAAACGGCTAACCTCTGCGGCATCCCGGCTCATTGCTTCGAAGCCAAAAGAGTGTTCTCTGAGACCGGTAAACAATGGCCGGGTTGTTTCGTTTAAGATATCACTTGGCCCCTTAACCACAATGTGCTGAGTTAGAACTGTCTCCATATCCTGGCAAAAGACGATTTTACCCTGTTTAATAAAGCATATATAATCCGCAATTCTTTGCAAATCAGAGGTTATATGGGTGGAAAATAGGATTGATTTAGTATCGTCCTGCATCAAATCTGCTAGTATATCCAAGAGCTCGTTACGAAAAACCGGATCTAGCCCGGAAGTAGGTTCATCCATAATGATAAATTCAGCATTATGGGAGAGTGCTAGGGCCAGAGAGAACTTCATCTTTTCTCCCCGAGATAGATCTTTGAATTTAGGCTTGACCGGAATATGAAACTCTCTTACATAGTGTTGAAATGCTTTCTCATCCCAGCGGCTATAGAAGGGGGCAATGATCTGTTTGATTACTACAATGTCCAGGTGCTCATAGAAATAGCCTTCATCATATACAAACCCGATTCTATCCCGGATTTCTTTCTCAAATCGAATATGATCCTGGCCGAAAACTTTTATTTCACCGCTATCCTTATGTATTAGGTTCATAATTAGCTTTATTGTTGTAGTTTTACCAGCGCCGTTGGGGCCGATAAAACCCATAATATAACCCCCGGGGATGCTGAATGAGACCTGGTCCAGATTAAAGCCCGGCCATGATTTGCTAAGGTTATTTACCTCTAAAATATTTTCCATACTTAAACCTCCTTGTATAATAAATCCAGCATTTCATGCAGAGTAGCAAGGCTGATGTCCAGTATTTTGCTTTCCATAACCGTTTCCGTTAATTTCTCCTCTATCAACTGCATCCTTTTTTCTCTTAAAAGTTCGGTATTATGAAGGGATACGAAGGTGCCTTTGCCGCCTACCGTTTCGATGAATCCTTCTCGCTCCAGTTCTTCATAGGCCCTTTTGCTGGTAATAACGCTGATACGCAGTTCACGGGCCAGGTTGCGGATGGAGGGGAGCAGTTCACCGGGTGTTAGCTCTCCCTTCACAATGGCATTTTTGATCTGCTGACATATCTGCTCATATATTGGATCTGGAGAAGAGTTAGCAATTATAATGTTCATTTCTGACCTCCAAACACAGACATCTTATACTGTATATAACGTATATATACAGTATAAGATGTCTGTGTGGAAGTGTCAATATAGTGAGTTAAAAAATATGACTATCAAGTAAGGGTAAACTTATTATTGGTGCCCAAAACTAAAAAAGTCCATTAAGTAATATTGTGGGAAAATTGGCCTCATTATTAATTCGTTTAGTTTATTTTTTGGAGAATACTATCACTATATGAAAGGAGGTGAAGAATGAAAAAACTTGTAATAAGTCTATTGCTCTCTTTTGTATTAATTACAAGTATGAGTGCGTATTCTTTTGCTCAAACTGAAGGCTGTCATCATTCAGGAGTGCAGATTGAGCAGAAGGCTAAAGACTTAGGTATAACTGTCGATGAGTTAAAGGCCCAAATGAAAGCTGAGCGCAAGGCAAAGCTTGAGCAGAAAGCCAAAGACTTAGGTATTACAGTTGATGAGCTAAAAGCCAAAATGAAAGCTGAGCACCAGGCAAAGCTTGAAAAGAAAGCTAAAGAATTAGGTATCAGCGTTGATGAATTAAAGGCTCAAAGAAAAGCCAAGCACTGTGATTAGTAATTTTGCTCGTTAATACAAGTTTCAGCCTGTCGACAAAGTCAATCGGCAGGCTGTTTTTTTAGTGGAAATCTAGAGATAGTTTCCGCCAATGGGGTCCACTGTAGTCCAATTAAGGAATGGGTATGCTGGTTAAGATTCTGCCCATTTATGCTAACCTTGAATACCCTCCGGTCTGGAATACTCCGCTATTAAATTTGGATGTAAATTTTCATTGGTGGTTGTGCCTCCGGGCATGGGGGATTTAATTGAAAAAATCTGGTTGCAATCACTTCTGAAAGGCAGTATTATATAAACATATTAAAGTGTATCAATTTTATCCACTATCTGAATTGGAGTTGGGCTCGATGCAAATAACCAGACAAACCGAATACGCTATCAAGACTTTAATTGAGCTGGCAGAAGTTCCTTACGGGCAATTGATTTCCAATAAGGTTATTTCGCAACGCCATGATATTCCAGAGGAGTTCTTGCACAAGACAGTTCAGATACTTTCCCGGGCAGGTCTGGTAGTTACCCAACGAGGAGTTCAAGGCGGGGTGAGACTGGGACGCCCCCTTGAAGATATTAATATTGCTGATGTAATAGAAGCAATGGAGGGGCCATTAGCACTCAACGTATGCTTAAGCCCTGGATATCAATGTCCGAACATGAAAGCTTGTCAGGTTCGCAAAGTACTATCCAGCGCACAAACCGCAATGCTGCAAGAGCTAAGGAAAAAAAGCTTGGCTGAGATTGCGGCAGAAGGAAAGGGGGAAGAAAGGTAAGATAAATTTTTTCGTGACCCTATATAAGACAATTATAATCCATATTATCTTAGTTTTAATTTTACGTTGGAATTAACTAACTAGAGGCAGTTCAAAAAAATTTTGGTGATGATTAGCAAAAAAACAGGCTTAGGAATTGCAGCTTTTGTAGATTACTAAAATTTATAGGAGGAATAATAAATGTATTGTAACCAGTGTGAACAAACTTCAAAAGGTATCGGATGTACTACTGTTGGGGTCTGTGGCAAAAAGCCGGAAGTAGCAGCATTGTTGGATCTACTTAGCTATACGATCAGCCAACTCTCCGAGGTTGCTCAGCAGGCGCGGCAAAAGGGTATAGTAGATTCTAACGTAAACAGGTTTACTAGTGATGCTCTTTTTGTAACTTTGACCAATGTAAACTTTGATCCTCTTGCAGTGGCAAAATATATAAACTCTGCAGCCGAAAAGACGTCAGAACTTATTGATAAAGCAGATCTGAATACCAATTTGAGACTTAAACTAGTCTCCGATTTGAAAGGTCTAATCCAACAGGGACAAAATTGCGGATACCCGGGCAGCAAGGA
Source organism: Syntrophomonas sp. (assembly GCA_028693695.1). Classification (GTDB taxonomy): domain Bacteria; phylum Bacillota; class Syntrophomonadia; order Syntrophomonadales; family Syntrophomonadaceae; genus PHAA01. Next base: position 9,969 of record JAQUUV010000033.1, on the reverse strand, counting down.
AACCGATCCTGACCTTCGTTCTTTGCAAGAGATTTTGTTGTACGCACTTAGAGGCGTAGCTGCTTATGCATATCACGCTGCCATCTTGGGACAGGAAGACGATGCTGTATATGCATTCATTCATGAGGCTATGGCCAGCTTGATTGGTGAAGCTAAGTCGATGGAAGAATGGCTGGGTATGGTTTTAAAATGTGGACAGATCAACCTCAGGGCCATGGAACTGTTGGACGCGGGTAACACCACTAGTTTTGGAAATCCCGAGCCAAGCGAGGTTAAGATCGGGCATTTAAAGGGTAAGTGTATACTGGTATCTGGGCATGATCTGGAAGATCTGAAAAAACTTCTGGAACAGACTGAAGACAAGGGAATTAATGTTTATACCCATGGAGAAATGTTGCCCGCTCTGGGATATCCCGGATTAAAGAAATTTGAACATCTGGCGGGACATTATGGTACTGCTTGGCAAAACCAGAAGAAGGAATTTGCAGCTTTTCCGGGGCCGATTCTAATGACGACTAATTGCATTCAGGAACCTAATGTAAGTTATGTTTCCAGCATATTTACCACCGGATCTGTAGGTTGGCCGGGAGTGACTCATCTAATGAATGGTGATTATAGTGAATTGATCGAGAAAGCTTTGGAAATGCCTGGCTTTGCTGAGGATGAGGATAAGGGCTCGGTATTAACCGGCTTTGCTAGAAATGCAGTTCTGGGTGTAGCTGACAAGGTAATTGAGGCAGTTAAAAGCGGTGCAATTAAACGCTTTGTGCTGGTAGGTGGTTGTGATGGTGCCAAATCAGGGCGTAACTACTTCACTGAATTGGTTGATAGGCTGCCTAATGATACCGTTATTCTTACCCTGGCCTGTGGCAAATTTCGTTTCTTTGATCACAAACTTGGTGATATCGGAGGTATTCCCAGACTCCTGGATGTTGGACAGTGCAACGATGCCTATTCTGCTGTTCAAATAGCGCTGGCTCTGGCTGATGCATTTGAATGCGGGGTTAACGACCTGCCGCTTTCGATGGTCTTATCATGGTATGAGCAAAAAGCAGTCTCTATACTATTAACTCTTCTATCCCTGGGTATTAAGAATATTCGTCTGGGGCCTAGCCTTCCAGCGTTTATATCACCCAATGTATTGCAGGTGCTGATTGATAATTTCGATATTAAACCCATCACGACAGTGGACGAAGATTTGGCTGCTATTATAGCCTAAGGAGGTTAGCATATGATTAAACCTACAAAAATAGGACTAGATGATTACTTGGGGCATACCATCAGCCCCATCAGTTTTATTGAGTACCAAGAGGGTTCGGTGGTTAGCAAGACCCTGGTGCAGCAGTCTACCGGCACGGTCACGCTATTCGCTTTCGCCAAGGGTCAGGGATTAAGTGAGCACAGTGCACCGTTTGACGCGATGGTGGTAGTGCTTGAAGGTAAAGCGGAAATTGCGATAGCTGGCAGGTCTAATAAGGTGGATGCAGGTGAAATGATAATTATGCCCGCTAATCAGCCGCATGCAGTGAATGCCATTGAAAACTTTAAGATGCTGCTGATTATGATTAAATCGTAAGGATTGGGTGCTATCAAGGAATAAACTTTATTTTTTGATAGTCTCTTAAAGGGAGCGGGGAATATTTGACCTTTTCAAGATACTTTATGCGCGGAAAGTGGGATTGATAGCATGACCAATAGAAGCATTATTCATATAAACGAAGAATTGTGCAATGGCTGCGGAGTTTGCATTTCCCCCTGTGCAGAAGGGGCATTGGAATTGGTAGATGGCAAAGCTAAAGTGATCAGAGAAGAGCTTTGCGATGGTGCAGGATTTTGTTTAGGGGTGTGCCCGACCGGAGCCTTGACTCTGGAAGTGAGGGATGCGGACCTGTTTTCGGAAAAAGCGGTAGAAGACATGAAAATTAAGATTGCCGGCCACTATATACCGCAGACATGCAATTTTTGCCATACCACCGAAGATGATGCCTACTTGTTGCCAATCAAGCATAAAGGTGAGGCACTATGGGTCTGTACGCGTTGTCTGCCTAAACTTATCCATCAATAAGCAGGTTGATTGCAGTCTATGGAAAATTCAATGGCTAAGTGAAAATAGTTGTAAACAAAACCGCCTCTATACGATACTTGTTAATGGCGTATAGGGGTGGTTAGTTTTTGCATCTATTTTTCCCTATTTAGGAATGCATCGACCCGCTGGTAGAAGTCATTATGGGTGGCCGTTTATTTCTTGTTGAATCAGAGCTAAGCCGGAAGGGGTTCAAGCCCTAGGTCAGGCGGCTCCAGTAATCCGGGAAACGCCTGGCCAGCATATTTTTTACCATTAGTGCTTCTTCCATGCCTAAAGCCAGACTGACACCTGCATAGAAAAGGACGCCCAGCAGCACCGCTGCCAGTACCGCTATTAGCTCATCTATCCGGGTACTGAAGCTGAGCACGCTTAAGAGCAGGTATACAGTACCCCGTACTAATAGGTACATAAAAGCCGAAGTTATGAGTGAGAGTCCTAGGCTGGATAGAATTTTCCTGCCATCAATTCCCCCCAGGCGCAGGCGCAGGATGAATGTTAATAAGAGCATATCGAAGATTCCAGACAGCGAATAGGCCAGTGCTAATCCCAGGTGGTTGAGTGGTCCTACTAGGAGAAAAGAAAGAATGATATTTAGCAAAATGGTTGTTATCCCTACAATTACCGGAGTTATAGTGTCTTTCAGGGCATAGTAGACGCGGTTTAATACCAGCAGGGAAGAATAGGCAAACAGGCCCAGGGAGTAATATGTGAGAGCATGGGCGGTTGCCAAGGTATGAGCCGGGGTGAAGCTTTTCCATTCAAACATCATGCGTATGGTGGGCTCGCCAATAGCCAGCAACCCAGCCGTAGAAGGCAGGGTAACGAAGAAGATTCCTCGTAAACCCAGGGATAGGGTACGTTTGAAATCTTCATGTTCGCCCCGGGCTGCCTGGGCTGTCAGGGTAGGAAATACTGCCATAGCAATGGACATGGCGAAGATACCCAGGGGGAGCTGCATAATTCGCTGGGCTAAACTCAGGGCGGTTATACTACCCTGAGCAAGTCCGGAAGCCAGGTATTGGCTGACAAAGAGGTTGAACTGAGTAACTGACAGACCGATAAGAACCGGGATAGTCAAAATAGCGACTTGCCTAAAACCTTCATTATGGTAATCCAAGGAAGGGTAATATTTTAGTCCGACATTAAGCAAAGCCGGTAATTGTACCAAAAAATTCAGAAATGCTCCTGCCACAACTCCATAAGCGAAGGCGACTATGCCGATTTTATCCATGAAGGCCACTCCTACCACAATAATCCCCAGATTATAAATGATTCCACCCAGAGCAGGGGTAGTGAAGTGATTGAAGGAGTGAAGTACTCCTAGAGCTAGGCCATTTAAAGCCATAAAGAAGCATTGTACGAACATAACCCGGGTCAAAAAAACGGCCAGGTTATGATAATAAGGAGGTAATTTGGGAGCCAACTGGTAAAGCAAAGGGTGGGCATAAATGAAGGCCAGGAAGATGAAAACTATTAAAGCCAGCATGGTATAGTTAAAGACCACACTAGCCATCTTCCAGGTATCTTCCTCCCGGTCGGTAGCCAAGTAGGAAGAAAACACGGGGATAAATGCCGAACTGAGTGCTCCTCCGATCAGCAGCATATAAATGAAATCAGGCACTGAGAAGGCTACAGTATAAGCATCGGTATAGTAGCTTTCGCCGAAGCGGGTATATATGAACCAGTCTCTGGCAAAACCTAGTAGCCTAGATATCAGAGCCGTAAATGCAATAATTCCAGCCGCTTTGGCAATTATCTTATTTTGAGTTCTCAAATATTTACCTCCATTACCACTTTTGCAATTGGCGATGCCAGTAATAATAAATGATGGTACTCTGCCACTTTAACATTAGCAGATGCCGTTTTCAAGCGATTCTGCTTGCTATCTAGGAATTATTAATTTGCTCACTTTTCACGATTTCTAGAAAATACGACACCAGAACCGGATGGAACTGAGTCCCGGCAGACTTTTAAAGTTTGGCGATAGCTTCGTCCTGAGAAATTGCGGAGCGATATGGGTGATCAATGATCATATTCTGAGGTGTGGCGAAACGCCACTAAATGGTAATTTAGCTCAATTAAATGATGGGAATTTATACAGAAATATTTATGCATAATTTATAAATAACTTGACAGTGCTATTGATAGATTTTATTCTATATATAGGATATAGCAAAGGGGAAATATTAGTGGTTGATGTATCTCGTAACCAACCTGTTTACAACATCAGTGTTGCGGCGGAATTAGTAGGCGTCCACCCGCGCACCCTGAGAATATATGAAGAAACAGGTCTGGTTATCCCAGCGCGAACCGAAGGGAATACTAGACTTTTTTCCAATGCGGATATTGAAATATTGCAGCATATTCGTTTTCTTATTCAAGAAAAGGGATTAAATCTTGCCGGGGTCAAACTGATACTTATGGTGGAAGAAAAATTAAGTATCCGCATAGAGGAATGGTTTGAATAAGATTAATTTGGAGGTGTCTAGTAATGGGAAAAGCAGTAGGAATAGACTTAGGTACCACTAATTCAGCGGTAGCTATTATGGAATCAGGTAAACCAGTTATCATAGTCAATGCGGAGGGAGATAGAATTACACCTTCGGTGGTAGCTTATACCAAGGATAATCGACGCCTGGTTGGGACCTTGGCCAAGCGCCAGTCCATAATGAACCCGGAAGCGACCATTTATTCGGCTAAACGCTTTATTGGTCGCAAGTATGATGAAGTCAGTGAAGAGATGAAAATTGTACCCTATAAAGTTGTTCGCGGTAATAACGATGCGGTGCATTTTGACATTCAGGGAACAGCTCATGCTCCAGAGGAAATAAGCGCTCAGGTGTTACGCAAGCTGGTTGATGATGCCTCCAATTACCTGGGTGAGAAGGTAACAGATGCGGTAATTACTGTGCCTGCATATTTTAATGACGCGCAGCGCCAGGCTACCAAAGATGCTGGTCAGATAGCGGGTTTAAAGGTACTGCGAATCATAAATGAACCAACTGCAGCCGCGTTGGCTTATGGTTTGGAAAACCACAAAAATCAGACAATTATGATCTTCGATCTAGGTGGGGGAACCTTCGATGTCTCCGTTTTAGATATTGGCGATGGGGTAGTGGAAGTACGGTCTACATCAGGCGATACTCATCTGGGCGGGGATGATTTTGATAAGATGGTGGTTGACTGGCTGGCCGAGGAATTCCAGAAAAATGAAGGTATTGATCTGCGTAAGGACAAGCAGGCTCTGCAAAGGCTTTATGAAGCAGCCGAGAAGGCTAAAGTTGAATTATCCAGTACCACTACTACTACGGTTACGCTGCCATTTATAACGGCTGATGCTAGCGGCCCGCGGCATCTGGATATTAAGTTAACTCGGGCTAAATTTGATGATCTTACCCATCAGTTGCGGGAGCGTTGCCTGGTATCGGTTAAACAGGCATTAAAGGATGGCAATCTTACCGAAAAGGATCTGGATGAGGTTATTCTGGTGGGCGGCTCTACTCGTATTCTGGCCATACAGGAATTGGTGCGTTCCCTTACCGGTAAGGAGCCTAATATGTCAGTAAACCCTGATGAGGTAGTAGCCTTGGGAGCGGCGGTTCAAGCTGCGATCATTACTGGAGAAGTTAAAGATGTGTTGCTCTTGGATGTAACTCCACTTTCGTTGGGGTTGGAGACCATGGGCGGAGTAATGACTCGCTTGATTGACCGCAATACTACTATTCCTTGTCAGCGTATGGAAAGTTTCAGTACTGCTGAAGATAATCAGCCATCGGTTGATATTGTGGTTTTACAGGGCGAACGGGAAATGGCTAAGGATAATCGCCAGATCGGGCGTTTCCGTCTTGACGGCATTGCACCAGCACCGCGAGGAATGGCACAGATAGAGGTTACCTTTGACATTGATACCAACGGTATATTAAGTGTCTCAGCTAAAGATAAAGCCACTGCTAAGGAACAGAAGATTACCATCAGCGGTTCCACCAATCTAGACAAAAATGAAATCGACCGTATGGTGCAGGTGGCGGCTGAACATGCCGCTGAAGATAAGAAACTCAGAGAGAATATTGATGTTAAAAATGAGGCGGACTCCCTGGCTCACCAAGTGACCAGGACCCTGAAAGATTTGGGGGATCGGGTTCCCGTGCAGGATAAGGAGCGCTCAGAACAGTTGATTACCGAAGTGCAGGCGGCTATTGAAACGGAGACCCCGACCCAGAAGCTCAAAGATTTAATTAGCGACTTACAGCAGGCAGCCCATAGTTTAGCTACTGCGGTACATGAACCGGAAAATCCGGAGCAGGGCAGCAGCAAGGGGCAGGATGATACCATTGATGCTGATTTTACTGAGAATTAATTAATAGGGGAGAGTTGGGAACGATTGACGCTGATTTGTACACGTAAGTCATATAAGTCCGTGGGAAGCAGGGGGACGGTTCTTTTGCTTCCCCCCCAAGAGTCCGACAGGGAAGCAAAAGAACCGTCCCCCTGCTTCCCGGATGCCATTAAGTTTGCCGCGTCTATCGTTCCTAATGGAAGGCAGGTGGTATGATTTGGAATACAAAGATTATTATAAGGCTCTAGGCATCAGCAAAACGGCCACTCAAAAAGAGGTTCAGGGTGCTTACCGTAAATTAGCCAGGAAGCTGCATCCGGATGTCAATAAAAAGCCTGATGCGGAGGACAGTTTTAAGGCTATTAACGAGGCTTATGAAGTCTTGAAAGATCCTGAGAAACGCGAGCGCTATGATACGCTGGGGGCCAATTGGCGCGAGGGTGAGAGATACAGCCCGCCTCCTGGCAGTGAGAATATTCACTTTGATTTTGGAGATGGGAATGCCGGTCAGTTCAGTGATTTTTTTCAAGATATCTTTGGACGTGGACGCACCCAAAGCCGATTCAACCAGGAAAGGCCCGGATGGGCTATGCGGGGGGCAGATCAGGAAACAGATATGGACCTGACTCTGGAGGAAGCCTATCACGGTGCAAAGAAAACCTTGCGCCTTCAGCAATTAGAAAAAGAAGGTTCTGCTTATGTGCCCAAAAGCCGAGAAATTAATATTAATATACCCAGTGGAGTTAGTGAGGGAAGCCGTATTCGCTTAAGTGGTCAAGGGGGACCTGGTTCCGGAGGACAGAATGGCGACCTTTATCTCAGGATTCATGTCCTTCCTCATAAGGTGTTTAAACTCACTGATACTGATCTTGAAGTGGAAATGCCCATCAGCCCCTGGGAAGCAGCTCTCGGTACCAAGGTGGAACTTAGCACCTTGACGGGTAAGGTCAATCTAAATATACCTGCTGGGGTGCAATCGGGGCAGAAACTGCGTTTGCGAGGCAAGGGTATGCCTGCCGCCAAAGGCTTGTATGGGGATCTTTTTGCAGTGATTAAGATTGCTGTTCCCAAAACGCTTAATGAACGAGAGCGGGAACTGTTTGAGGAACTGTCTCGGGTGTCAAGCTTTAGCCCGCGCCCGGCAGGAAGGGAGGCCTAAAGCATGGAATACCGGCGTTATTGTTTAGTACTTCGTCGCCCTCCATTCCAGCCGGGTTTATTGACTCTGGAAGAAATTGCCCGCCAAGCATGCGTACATCCTGAATTTCTGGAGCGTATGGTGGATCTTGGTTTAATCGAACCGGAGCAATACAGCCCGGAAATATTATTTGCACCGAGGGCAGTCGCTGATGTTTGCAGGGCATTACGCCTGCGTAATGAGCTAGGGATTAATTGGGCCGGGGTAGGAGTGGTTATGGATTTACTGGAACGAATCGCCCAATTGGAAAGCGAACTTGCCAGATTAAGAAATGATTAGACCCAAGAACTCACAGCAACCAGCGCAGGCATGGGAGAGGCAACGCAGACAAGGGGAAGGTCCCATTGCTTGGATGCTGAATAGTTTTTTAAAAACGAGGAGGTGTTTATAGATGGATTTAAATAGATTAACTGAAAAGTCGCGTGAGGCAATACATGATGCGGAAAACCGGGCTGTGGGATATGGGCATCAGGAGGTTGATGTCGAGCACTTATTCCTGGCTCTGTTAGAACAGAGTGATGGCTTGATCCCTAGTCTTATTAATCGGGCTGAGATTGATCCTGCCAGGATTATTAGCGAGTTGGAGAATCATTTGGGTAAGCGTCCCCGGGTTTCAGGTGGAGCTAGCGAAGCGGGTAAGGTTTACGTAACCCAGCGCTTAAACCAGTTGCTGGTGCGTTCGGAACAGGAAGCCGGACGTCTTAAGGACGATTATATCAGTGTTGAGCACCTGGTTTTAGCGATGTTTGAAGAAGGCTCTTCCGGGGCGTCAGTTCGTATTATGAAAGAGGCAGGGCTAAGCCGGGATAAATTTTTGAGTGCCTTGACGGCGGTGCGGGGCAATCAGCGGGTCACCAGTCCTACGCCAGAAGAAACATACGAAGCATTGGAACGCTATGGTCGGGATTTGGTGGCTTTGGTACGGAGCGGAAAACTGGACCCGGTTATTGGGCGTGACAGCGAGATTCGGGATGTGATTTTGATTCTATCCCGAAAACGCAAAAACAACCCGGTCTTAATTGGGGAGCCGGGGGTAGGTAAGACTGCCATTGTAGAGGGTCTGGCCCATCGTATCGTTCGTAATGACGTACCCGAAGGTTTAAAGAATAAGACCATTTTTGAACTGGATATGGGAGCTCTGGTGGCAGGTGCTAAATACCGGGGTGAATTTGAAGAACGTCTGAAAGCAGTATTACAGGAGGTAAAACAGAGCGAAGGCCGCATTATCCTGTTTATAGATGAACTGCATAATATTGTGGGAGCAGGCAAGGCGGAAGGTTCTATGGATGCTGGCAATATGCTCAAGCCTATGCTGGCCCGGGGTGAACTGCACTGCATCGGAGCGACTACCCTGGATGAATACCGTAAGCATATTGAAAAGGATGCTGCCCTGGAACGGAGATTTCAACCGGTTATGGTGGATGAGCCTACCGTGGAGGATACCATATCCATTCTTCGGGGTTTGAAAGAAAGATATGAAGTTTTCCATGGGGTAAAAATTCACGATAATGCCCTGGTGGGAGCGGCTGTTCTTTCGAGCCGCTATATATCGGATCGTTTCTTGCCGGATAAGGCCATTGATTTAGTAGATCAGGCCTGTGCTATGGTAAGAACTGAAATTGATTCTATGCCAGCTGAGCTGGATGAAATATCGCGGCGTATTATGCAATTGGAAATTGAGGAAGCGGCCCTGAGCAAGGAAAAAGATCAGGCCAGTCGGGAAAGGCTACAGGCCTTACAGAAGGAAATGGCTGATATTAAGAGCAAGTCTGATACTATGCGGGCGAAATGGGACTCGGAGAAGAATGCTATTCACAAGGTGACTACCCTGCGGGAAGAACTGGATCGAATCCGTCAGGAAATAGAAAGGGCGGAACGAGATTACGATTTGAATCGGGCCGCTGAGTTAAAATATGGGAAATTGCCTGATTTGGAAAGAAGGCTTAAGGCGGAAGAAGAGTTTATGTCACGCAAACAGAGTGGAGTAAGCGTTCTAAGCGAAGAGGTTACGGAAGATGAGATTGCCCGCATAATATCGCGCTGGACAGGGATTCCCCTAACCCGCCTGGTAGAAGGGGAAAGGGAGAAGTTGCTCAAACTGGATGAAATATTGCATGAACGTTTGGTAGGTCAAGATGAAGCAGTAAGCCTGGTAGCTGATGCTATTATACGCGCCCGGGCAGGTATCAAAGACCCGCGCCGCCCTATTGGCTCATTTATTTTCTTGGGACCGACCGGGGTGGGGAAAACCGAACTGGCCAAGACCCTGGCTCAGTCTTTATTCGATTCGGAAAAGAACATGATACGTATCGATATGAGCGAGTACATGGAAAAACATACGGTTTCCCG
>JAQUUV010000260.1 GCA_028693695.1 Syntrophomonas sp. | reverse complement strand
CTGTCCATATTGTCCCAAATAATTTTTTCCACAATATTTACTATTGCCATTAGCATCCTCCTACCCTACAAGCAACTAAGGAACTATCAAGAAATAAACTAGTCATTTACTCCGGTCTTTTTAGCGCTATACTTCGTTATCAAAACGCGATAATACCTCCAGTATTACCACGCTTTGCAACATTATTGGCGACCGCTAGGGAGCACCAGTAGTACCCGGAGGGTGACGCCTTGTCTAGCACGAAAAATACTCGGAGTATTCTGCCTTATTTATTCCTTGATAGTCCCTAATCTGCGAACAAAGTGATCAATTCTTTTACACTTCGGACCTGAAAATCACAGTCCGGTGTCTCTTGGACCGCTTCAGGTGCTATCCAGATGGCAGTCATCCCAGCCTTTTTAGCTCCTATTACATCAATTCTGCTATCATCGCCTATATGAGCCGCTTCAATATTTTTAACCTGCAGATTTTGAAGAGCATAATTAAAAATTTTCACATTAGGCTTGGCCCAACGAACTTCGTCTGAAAACACCAGAACGTTGAAAAAATTATGAATATCATCGGCCTTCATAATTTCTCTGAGAATTAAACCCGGGGTTACCCCGGTATTGCAAATTACTGCCAGCTTGTATTTTCGAGCCAACAAGGGCAGAGTCTCCTTAACTCCCTCTTTTAATTGAGGCGGAAAGTCAATAAGTACCGACGTATATACCTTATATACCCGTTCCCAATCTTCCGGGCCTAGCTTAATCTGCAATTGACCCAGGATGAAATCAACATGACCGGTGGGGGTAATGTCCATGCCATAATCTAGTTGAAATTCATGAGCATATTGCCAGCAATCCTGGAAAGCCTCCTGTACCGCGTCATTCTCCACCTCGTAGCCCATAGTTCTTACAATCTGGTTAAAAGCAGCTACGCGCTGGCCAGAAATGATCAACCCTTCGGGAACTTTATAAAGGGTATCCCAAAAATCGAAGGTGATTGCTTTAAGCAAATCTTTCACTCCTATTATTTTTCTAAAATTTGTTAATACGCCGAAATAATACAACTATCCTTCTTATCGTGAAAAAATCCCCATTTACGCTTCAACAGCTTTTTGCGTGGTACTTTCAGACTGCTCAACATAGGACTTAACATCGCCATCCAGAAGGGCCTGATTATCCGTTTGACGGTCTTTGTTAAGACTGCGTACCCGGTCTTTTAAGACTTTATTATCAGTACTATAGAAACCTCCACCTTTAAGAACGATCCCAACGTTCTTACTTATCAACCTTTGTACCTGTCCCCCACATTTTGGACATGCCTGCAGTGCTTCCTCAGTTATCCTTTGCACCTTCTCAAAACGCCCGCAATTATCGCATTTGTAATCATAAATAGGCATTACTGTAACATCTCCTAAACTTTTATATAATCATTTCTCCATCCAGCCCTTAATCATTATAACTCAACTTTCGCAGTTGACCTATAATGCGACGTAAGAAGAGTTGTCATTCCGTGTTGTGCGTGTTGTGGGGACGGTCCTTTTGACACGCCAAATAGGAACCGGCAAGGCGTGTCAAAAGGACCGTCCCCACAACACGCCGTTCTCCCGTTTATCGTTATTAGAAATATCATCAGTTTATTTGCTGCGTAGTATCCATGAACTGCGAAACTTGAATTTATAACATGCCCCGAGACAGACTAATGTAAATAAGGATAGACATAACTCCATTCCATACCCCGTGGGCAACAGCCGAGACCAGTATACTGCCGCTCTTCTCGTAGATATAGCAAAGCCCCATTCCCCCTAATGCCAAGGGTATCGTACGCCACAAATCCCAGTGGGCCAGACCAAAAACCAAACCGGCCAGGATAGCTCCCCACATAGGCCCTAGATACTTTCTAAATACCGGATAAATCATGCCCCGATAAAAAAGTTCCTCAGACAACGGCGCGAGAATCGCCCCCACCACTAGAATTACTATAAAATCTGGTATTCTAGTGACCGACCTCAACATTTCCTCATAATATTGTGGCTGCAAATCTGGCTGCAAATATTTTAACACATAGCCTATAACTAGCACCATCATGATTAGCAATATTCCGCCTATGATCCCGTAACGGGAATAAGAACCAGGCCGGGCTTTGTTAATACCCAAGTCTTTCCATTGGCCACGCGGTAAAAACACCGCAAAAAGGTATACGAAGCCTACGGTGGCCAGGAACTGCACCAAGAATCCCGTGAGGAAATAACCCATCTCCCCTGATCCCAGATGGCCGGGTAGCAAACCGGGTATGTTTTTACCCAGCATACTCGTCAAAATACCGACGACCATAACTCCCAGGTAAACCAGAATAATATCTATAAATCCCCAGTGTGGTCTTTCTGTCAAAACAGTCCCCTCCTAATCTAACCTATTATACTCTATGTACCCCGTTTACGTCCGGCATATTTATTAAGAGCTGATCACAAAAGTGCTTATTAAATCAGTCATATTGGGAATACTATCCTTAAATACAATTTAGTAACGGAGGTATAATATATGACCCCTTTGCTTTTCATTTCTATCGTGGCCGTGGTTTTGACCCTGCTGGTGTATTGGGTATTAAACACCATTGAAACTGACCAAAAAAGGATAACGAAACCCAGCACCTTTGATTTTGAAGCTGCGCCTGAACTGGCGCTAAATGTCGCGGATGAGTTTTATCTAGCCCGTAACACCATTAAAATTCAGCGTAGTAATGATGAATATGGTCTGGTCTACTGGAACCTGGAGCGAAGCAAATGGGAAAAAATTTGTGCACAATACAGGATGAGCCCGGATATGCAGAGGATTGTCCTGCGGGTTAACGAAGCTGGAGAACATCTTCATTACTCCGATATGTGGGTCAGAACTATTGCTGGTCAATGTCGGTTTCGCCTTCAGCCTCAAAAAGCCTATTATACAAGCCTGGGAATAATACGCGAAAAACGCTTCATCCCGATTTTAACTTCCAATACTATTAT
>JAQUUV010000259.1 GCA_028693695.1 Syntrophomonas sp. | reverse complement strand
AATCTTCAAAGGAAAGGTCGTCGATAAAAAGAATAAACCGTTGTCCACGGTTGCGCAGGGACTGGATAACCAGTTTGTAATCGCCCAGCTGCATTTTACTGAGCTCTACCATGCGCAGACCGTCTTCGGAAAACTTATTTAACAGCGCTTTGACAGAAGAGGATTTGCCGGTTCCTTTTTCACCGTACAGCAGTACATTGTTGGCTTCTTTGCCGGCAACAAAGGTTCTGGTATTGTTCATCAGCAGCTCTTTTTGATGCTCATAACCGACCAGATCATCAAAACTGATCGGATCGTGTTCTGTTCACAGGCCAAACTGAAAATGTTTTCATCTTCAACAATGAGCTGCAGGAGATAATTTTGCCAAATATCTCCGCTGATATGTTTGGCCTACGCAGCCTGAAGAAGCCGATAATAAAAGTCAAAATAAGCCTGCTCGGATGCGGGCAATGGTAGCGCGTTTTTACTGGCTAGTTGATTCAACAAGATCTGCAAGTGCTGGATTATAGGATCTTTGAACAAGTCCCGATATAGAACCAGGCGATGTAGATTTAAAGTTAATAGCTGCATTTGGTTTTTCCTCCGACTGTTACTTTTTATAGCCTTTCCGCCTTGAGTGATCTTTGATGCTTTTTTGTCCAAGCTAATTCTAGTTATACTTTGTGGTTAAATTCTTCATAAATTACGTAGCAGGCTAAAACCTGCCTGATATACTTTTTCTTTGTTTTAATGTCATCTTTTAAAGCCATGCTAGTCGCTGACAAAGCCAACTCCTATTGATCCTGGCCCAGAATGAGATCCCACAGAAGTTCCGACACTGCTTTGGAAAATATGTATGTCCTGACCAAGTTTCTGTTTTAATTCCTTAATAATAAACAACCCATCATCTTCACATAGAGCATGCTGGGTAATAATAACCGAATCACGAGCGTTCTTTATCCTGTTAACACAAGTATTGATCAAATACTCCAAAGATTTTTTCCTACCCCTAACTGCTTTAATGGGATGTACTACGCCATTTACAAACTCACAAACAGGCCTAATTTTGACCAAATTACCAAGCATTACCGCTGCACCCCCGATTCTACCGCCGGCAAACATATAGGTTAATTCCTGTACTGTAAAGAGAGATACTGCATTTGGTATAAGTTGACCAGTTCGTTTAATAATGTCTTCCCAACAAATTTTTTGACAATTAATCATATGGGCAATTTTTATTTCCAGAGCTGCTTGACCGCAGGCACAGGTCCCCGACTCAAAAATCTCAACTTTTACATCTTTAATAGACTCCAGAAACATATCCCGGGCCAACACGGCATTCTGATAGCTGCCCGAAAGCTTACTGGCAATCGTAGTAACAATAAACTTGTTGTATCCTCTTTCGTACATTTCTCTATATCCCTTTAACCAATCATATATGCTTGGTGCCGATGTTTTCGGTATCTGCTGAGGTTTGTCCTTCATATGTAAATAAAAATCCAAGTTACAACAATCAATGTTTTCACGGTAATAATGCTGATGATCAAAGCTAAAATATAAAGGTATTTCTTTAATAGCATACTTCCCAAACATCTCGCGGGGAAGATTACCTGCTGAATCTACTAACTGAGCTATTCTTTCATTCATTGTTGAAACTCCTTCACCATGATGAATTGAGCTTTCCCTTACTGAATTTATTATACTTTTAGTTATCTGCAAGTTAAATATAAATATTACCCGCACCTATTAAGGATTTACCTGTATATACAAAAAGCTTTGCTATAGCAGGTATAGCCCTAGCAATTATCCCAATCACAACAAAATTATTTAGTAAAATACAGCTTACGGTGCGTTTTAACATCATTAGAATATTGCTGCACATAAATAACAGACCGCGCAGTACTTAATATAGATAGAACGTGAAGCTGATGAATCTTGTATTACATATAATCAATAAGCGCTTTTTCTATTGGTAATCTGGCATCGTCTATGACTTCAGTTTATGTCAACGAAACCGTTCTCTTGATACTTAAATAATTTGGTTTACTCTCACTGAAAGAAATAACCCCTGGCATCATACCCTTAACTTCCAATGATGCACCGATTAATTGGTGCTTATCGTTCAATAGAAATTTAGCATAAACTGCAGATTCTCCGTTTCCATTTTCATACAAATGACGCTCCAGAAGTCCGTATTGTAACACTTCAACCTTCTTTCCTTTATAGGGTTGTAGATTATAGCCCAGTTCCTTTGATGCTTCATTGAATGAGTCAAATGTTATTTCGTCCAAAACAATACTTGTGTGTTTAGGCATACCAACAGGATGGAAATCATAAGTTCTTAAAATATGTCTGGCTTGATAATCAGGGCTATGCCAAACAATTAAACCTAAAAAAATAATTAGACCAGCTAAACCAGCAATAATGAATCGTTTCATCTATCTATACCCTCTATTGGCAAATTGTGCTTTCCTGCTTCAGTTTCACACTTCGCCCGCAACTAAATTGAAAATTGGGTTGTCTCGTAAATCCATCTTCTACATAACTACTCTTGATACCTGACACTGCACCTCTCTTTGCAGATGCGCATCACCCATGATATGCTATAATTATCAAAATCGGCCATATAGGATTGAAGGAGAACTTATGTATCAAACTCTAAAATGGATAATGCTTATATTAATAAGTATAATGTTTATGAAAATTATAATGAATATAGCAAATGACCATGGTATAAAATTCGCAGAAAACTTTCAATATTTATGGAATAAAATGAGAAAATACAAATAGATGGTGGTTTCTTTTTTTGATTATCCTGATTATTACTAGAACATATTTATCTAATTGTCATCAGTAAGATATGTTTCACCAACCCCATCCCCGCGACACCTATTGGCAGAGTCCGACCAACAGAGGGACGTTCTTTTTGTTGGCCTAGGCAATAAAAACAATATCTACACTCAGTCCGGTAACTCAGGAAATCTGTCTTAGCGATACGCGTCGTTTACCTTGATTATTTTTAAAATCTAGT
>JAQUUV010000258.1 GCA_028693695.1 Syntrophomonas sp. | reverse complement strand
AGATGCTATAGTATGTCTGTTAGCTTGAAATTCCCAAGGAGGTGAAAGTGTGGCAAAAAGTAAGACCCCTGCCAAAAGAGCCAGGACATCCGAAAATAATCGGATAAGAAACAAGGCTTATAAGAGCAGATTAAAAACCAATATTAAGAATTATGAAGTATCTTTAACATCGGACAATGTGGATGCAGCCAGGGAAAATTTGTTACAGGTAACCTCCCTGATCGATAAAAGCGTATCCAAAGGCATAATGCATAAAAATACCGCAGCTCGCAGAAAGTCCAGCCTAGTCAAGAAATTCAATAACCTAGCTCAATAGGTAAGTAAAAATAAACTTGTCCGCACCGCGGACAGGTTTTATTTTTGACTGCATATTTCTACTAAAAGAGTCTCCATGAGTATCCGGGGGTCTTTGGCTTCACTTTTAAAACTAGTATCTGTCTCCAATAATCTTTCAAAGAGGGCTCTGATTTCTTCCCCGCTAAAGCGAGATGATTTCTCCATTATTTTTTTGACCACAAAATCCTTCTGGGAAGTCAATTCAGCAATCTTGCCGCTAGAATAACCCATCTCTTGATATAATTTCACTTTACTCAGGGATAAAAACTGCCGAGTTATCATGTGCAAGATCAGCAAGTGGTGTTCCCCTTGCTCCTGCAATTGGTAAAAGGCCGCCAGAGAAGCCTTCAAATTACGATTCAGCAAAGCATCGGTCAGCTTAAATACCTTGATCGCCTGCTTGCTATCCAGTTGTTCTTCAATTTCATTTACCCCTACCACCACATCCGACCTAACTATCAAGGATAGTTTCTCAATGAGGTTTTCCACGTAATACATATCCTGGCCGCTATTTACTATTCGTTTGAGAGCCGCAGGAACCACCCGCATATTTCTCCGGGAAAATTCAGACTTGCACCATTCTTCTAGTTCTGTAGGGCTAGGTGCTTTGATGTTCATCACCCTAACCTGCTGATTCAGGAATTTTGCCACCGGGTTAGAGGCATTATATTCAGTTGAAATGAGGATAAGCACCTGGCCGTGGTTGTCATGCCCGAAATAGTCCTGCAAAACCTGCAGGCTCTCCTCTGTTTTGCGTACTTTACGAGAAGATTTGCCTAACCAGGCTGGTTTTTTTATAATTACAACTCGGCTCATCGCGAACAAAGGACTGAATTCTAGGGTCTGCCCTAATTCCATAGCACTCATTTCATCGGCATCAACCAGTACCACTTCCGGCTCATCGCCATTAGCCTTCGCCACCTCGCCAATGATCTTCTGAATTTCTCGATCTATTAAATAGCTTTCTTCACCCCATAGATAATAAGCATTATGCTCTGCCATGATCTCGCTCCTATCCTCGCGAATTCTTTATTTTTAGTTCTCAACCCCTATTATACCTTATTGCCAAACAAGTTCTAAAGCCTTAGCCTAAGAAGTCTCTCTATGACAGTAGTTCGCGGGGAAAGAGCACTTTTTCCGTGTTGCGGGGACGGTCCTTTTGACACGCCTTGCCGGTTCCTATTTGGCGTGTCAAAAGGACCGTCCCCGCAACACGGAAATCGAGCTTATGTATTTTTGAGAATAACCGGTACGAATTAATCATAAACTGTATGCGACCTGACGATTAGCTAAAGATTGGATGGTAAATGCTTGGATAAAAATTATGATGTTATCATCATCGGAGCAGGCCCGGCAGGAATCTTTGCAGCACGCGAAATCAGCCAGCACAGCTCCCTCAGGGTTCTTTTGCTGGAAAAAGGCCAGGAGGTCAATAAACGCAAGTGCCCCAGCGAGAATGGGCTGAATAACTGCCGGGACTGTAAAGTCTGTTCCATTATGTGCGGATGGGGAGGAGCGGGAGCCTTTTCAGATGGCAAGCTTACCTTAACCACTCATTTTGGGGGTTGGCTGGATGCTTACATCGGCACAGAAACCCTTCGCTCCCTAATTGATTATGTCGATAAGGTCTATGTTGAGCATGGTGCACCTGATCGAGTTTTCGGTGGGAATGAAGAAAATTTTCAAATCTTGCGCCAGCGTTTAGCTAAGGCCGATCTCAAACTACTTCCTGCCCAAATTAGACACATGGGTACAGATAACACCCTAAAAGTACTGTCCAGTTTAAAAGCTGCTCTGGATAAAAAAATCACCATCAAGACCAATGAACCAGTGAAAGATATTCTACTGGAAAATTCTAGGGTAAAAGGAGTAAAAACTTCAAAAGGCTGCTATTATGCACCCCGGATAATTTGTGCTCCCGGCCGCGACGGGGCGCAGTGGTTTTCCGAACAGGCCGGAAAACTAAAAATACCCCTAAGCAACAACCAGGTCGACCTGGGGGTAAGAGTCGAACTGCCTGCCGTAACCATGCAGGAATTTACAGATAAGATTTATGAACCTAAAATATTTTTTAACTCTAGGGCATTCGACGATGTGGTAAGAACCTTCTGCGTAAACCCCAATGGACATGTGGTCATGGAAAACACCAATGGCATTATTACCGTAAATGGGCACTCTTTCGCCAACAGCCATAGTGACAATACCAACTTCGCCCTATTACTAAGCCAGGAATTTACGGAACCCTTCGATCAGCCTATACTTTATGGTCGCTATATAGCCAGCTTGGCCAATATGCTTAGCGGTGGTATCATTGTCCAGCGCTACGGAGACCTGAAACGAGGCCGACGTTCAACCCCCAGTCGTCTAAAGAAATGTGTAGTTCAGCCCACCCTCCAGGCGGCCGTTCCGGGTGATTTGTCCCTGGTACTCCCCCACCGCTACATGGTTGGCATCCGGGAGTGCCTGGAGGCCTTGAATCTAGCAATTCCAGGTGTAGCTTCCGACCATACCCTCTTATATGGCATAGAAGCCAAGTTTTACTCGGCCCGTCCCCAGTTAAGCAATAACTTGCAGACCATTATAGAGGGACTATGGGCCATTGGAGATGGCGCGGGTGTAACCCGCGGTCTCATTCAAGCCAGCGTGTCGGGAGTCATCGCCGCCCGAGACTTAATGCG
>JAQUUV010000257.1 GCA_028693695.1 Syntrophomonas sp. | reverse complement strand
GTGGTGAGAAGTTTTACCCCTAGTGCTTGCAGTTCCTCGCGGGTACCGCTGGACATCTCATCCACTCCTGGTCCGGCAAAACCAACATGGTGAGTAACGCCAATTATGTTTAAGTCAGTGTTTTTCTCAAGGACCTTTTTTATGTTTTCTCCGCTGCAAGAAGCCACCACCAGGTGGCGAATACCTAGTTCAATGGCCCGATCTATAGCTAATTGAATTGTATCTTCAGTATTACCTGCGCCAGCTTGATCCCAATACATAAATATACCTCCTGTTTTTTTCTTAGTATATAGAACTAACTGTATTGAGGGACTATCAAAAAATAAACTAGTCATTTACTCCGGCCTTTTTCGTACTAGACTTCGTTATCAAAGCTTGATATACCTCCAGTATGACTGCGCTTTCACGCCTTGTCTAGTGCAAAAAATCCTCGGAGTATTCTGCCTAATTTATTCCTTGATAGCCCCTAAGTCTATTTTGATGGGTTTATACCGGTTTTAGGGATGTGAAACTAGTTTGTGTATAACTCGGTCTGGAAGTAAGGCTTGACAAAACGTGAAAAAACTGTCATAATATAGATTCGTTGCAACATTACCCAGGAAACTTAAGGCAAAGTGCTCCTGTTTTTAATGGACAGGGGCTTTTTATTTTTATGAAAGGAGGAGATTATGTGTATACAGAATTATTAATTATATTTACACTTTATACAATTACTACTTGTCTAGGTAATCTAAGAAGTGTCTTTTTAAGTCAACAGGCTATAAAACCAGTATACTTAACAACATTTATCGATGCAGTTATATTTACTTATGCTTTTAAATTAATTGCAAGTTCCACCGGTTATGGATATGTGTTAGCTTTTGCTCTGGGCCGTATTTTTGGAGTGTTTCTAGCCGACAAGCTAGAAAAGAAATTGGCAATAGGTTTACTTGAAGTAAATGTATATAAACACCCTGAACAAGGAAAGATTCTAGCGGATAAATTAAGGTATGCGGGATACTCGGTAACTACAACCATCGGTTACGGGTTCGAAGGTAAACATAGGTTGATTTTAACTGTAATTTTACCCCGTAAACAATTTTCTGAACTGAAAGAAATTATTGAACAGGACGGAACCGCCAACATGTCAGTAAAGACTATAACTAAAACCTATGGTAAAGTCGGAAGCCAAACTATGATTGCGGGAAATAATTAAGAATCCCTGACGACATTAAGGGGAAAAAGACAGAACTTGAAGATATAAAATGAGCCGTGGGTATTATCCTACGGCTCATTTTCAAGTATGACAAATGAAACTATTTTTTCTGGTTTACTACTGTTTCAAAGTCTACTGCCTTGCTTACATCTGGAACCTGGAAGGTACGGCCGAAATCGGAAATGGTATAGGTGCCGTTCATATCCATATCCATTTTTACATGGCCGGGCTTTTCCTTATCGGGACTATCCATATCCATTTTTATCTTACTCTGAAGATCCATAAAATCGGTATAGAAGGTTTTCTGGTTAATCCAAGTTGAATAACTAAGGTCAAGATCCATACCCTCGAATAGTTTTTGCATGTCGTCAGTCTCCGGAACTGCTAACGTCTTAGTGAGCTGCTTGAAGTAGTCGCTCTTTAATATATCGCCTCCCATGGCTGCGTCGATAACCCAGTATTTTTGACCGTTTCTTTCCTGATCGTTGGCAAAGGAGACAGACATACCCATATCCTTCATCTGTTTCATTGCAGTGGCCGGGTCCTGGCTATTAGATTGTTTCATCAGTTCCTGCATGTTTATGCCCGGCAGGTTCATTTTGACCCAGCCAAATTCAGGCATAGTCATGTACATTTCGCTGCCATTGAAAAGCATTTCCATCTGGATGTCTTGTGGGCTCTTTTCAGCTCCTGCACCCTCCAATAGCTTGACATTAGAATTCTGCTTCATGTACATCAGCATGGGGTCGGTTTGCAGCCAGCAATCACTGTGACTATCCATCTGCATCTTCATATTTTCAGGGTTCTTCCCGTTTTCCTGAGAGGTTGTATCTATGTCTGAATTGGAATCCATGGTCATTTTATAGCGGTTGGCTTCTAACATCTTCTTAGATGCCTGGGTTAGAAGTTCTTCGGCAGTCATTCCGTTGCGGGTTTCGGCGTAAGAGACGGAAACCTGTTCCTGCGTGTCTTTCCAAGCAACGGACGCTCCGAAACATTCATAAACGAAGCGAATGGGGACATATATTTGGTCGTTTATTCGTTGGGGGGCTCTGGGGCTCTGTTTTTCTTGACCATTAAATATAGCAGTGGTACTGTCGATGGTCATCCTTAAGGAGTTTTCATTTTCCTGCATGGTGATAATATCACCATCGATGCTAACGGTACAGCCCAGGGTATTGGCTAGTACATCAATCGGGGCACTGGTAATGCCCTCCTGGATATTTAACTCTCCGGCAGCGTCATAGGTTCTTCCGTTTACATCAAGCTGGATAGCTGCGAAAACGGGAGTCACCATTACGAGGGTCAATAGGAGAGCGAGGGAAATGATAAATCTTTTTTTCATAATTTGGACTCCTTCCTTACTAATAGTACAATTTGTGGTAATTATAGGATGATATTCTAATTATACCATTCCTCCTTTCCAATGCAGTTACTTTCTTAGTCTCATAATTAAAAATCCTTAGCGGTATAAATTTTAACCGTGAGCAGATAAGAAATAATGAGAAGCATTAGTGCAATTGTTGTTCCCACTAAAGGCAAGGCCCAGGGAGTATGCAGATTCAACTGAAGCAACTGCTGTACCCAGATTACATTTGTATGCCCATTTATGTAATTGTCGATGGAACTAGGCATAAATAAAAGTAGTTGGAAAAGAGCCACATTAACAAATATCACCACGTAGTTATGAAAACGGTAAAACAGAGGATAGTAAATTGAAACCAGGGCGCTGACAGAAATCAAGGTAATCACCACATTTTGGCATTTAAAGTATGGCAAATGGAAAGGCAGGGGAACAGCATTTATCAATATACCCGCTAATG
>JAQUUV010000032.1:4369-13971 GCA_028693695.1 Syntrophomonas sp. | reverse complement strand
TGGCTCTGGCCGGCCTCTTGCAGGATTACAACGGAAAATATACCATAGAACTGCTGGTCAATAATGGGGAAGACTACTATGCCTACCCGGGCGGGATGCAGTATCTGGCCAATAATATTGATAAATTTGATCAGATAGCAGTAGCAATAAATGCCGACGGAGTTGGACGCAAAGGAAGCAGAACAACTTATTGCAGTTTTAACGCTCCTGATATGATGAACCGGATAGTCAAAAATGTCTTTGGAGATAGCCGCAAATTCACGGAACGGGAGCCCTGGTACCAGAGCGATCACATGCTGTTTGCCATGAATAATCGGCCAGCGCTGGCTTTGACAACAGAGGATTTCAACAATACCTGGGCGAATATTGCTCATACTGCCAAAGATACAATAGATCTTATTGATATTGATATACTCGCTGATACCGCCGTGGCCTTAAGAGAATTGATAGATGAGTTAAACCGCTATTTGTAAAACCGAGGCTGTCGTTGATTGTTATGCAATCATCACCTGAAATAGTAGTCTCTCCGAAAGCTGGGGGTTCATACAAAGGGGACAAGACATGGTGGCACATACTTACTCAACTAAAGAACTTGCAGAACTGACGGGTGTTCATTCCAATACTGTCCGTCTATATGAAGCCTGGGGTTATATATCCAAACCTGGCAGGCTGGAGACTAATAATTACAGGATATTCACCGATTTGCATTTATTGCAGATGAAGCTGGCCCGGATTGCTCTTCCAGGCCCCTATCCCGTCAATGGAAAACAGGTTCAGCAAATGGTAAAGGAATTCGCTTTGGGCAACCTGGATGAGTCTCTGGTTCTGGCCAGAGAATACCTAAATAATGTGCAATTGGAACAAAAAAGAGCTCTAAGGGCTCTGACCATATTGGATGATTGGTTTGCCAACCGCAGCTGCCAAAATGACGATGGCCTTATAAAAGGCAGACTAAAAGCGGCCCAAATAATAGGAGTCACGCTTGACACCTTGAGGACCTGGGAGCGAAATGGATTGTATTCTATTAAAAAGGACAAACACGGTATACTTGCTTATACGCAGTCGGATCTGGAGAGAATAGAGGTTATCAGGCTCCTTAGAAACTGTGGCTATAGTATCGTCTCCCTGCTGAAAGTGTTCAACCAGCATGAGAATATTACAGAAAAACCCTCAATATTATTATCTCTGCCCAATAATGATGGGGATTTTTTCTACGTTACAGATCAATTTATGCAATTTCTGCAAAACCATGAGCAAAGAGCCCAAAGCATAATTGTTATGATTGAGGACTACAAAAAACGCAAATAAAAACAGAATATTTGAAATCGTCAATAACCCGATCCCCTTGTCCTACTTCACCGGCGTAATAATCACAATAAAGTGTCTGTCCTATTGTTTCCCCACCCACCAATAAGCGCAGAACTGCTGCGATATTTCCACCAAGTCCTCTACTACGTACAACCACACCAAAGAGGGATATGTTTACCGAGTTGTGCGTTGAATGCAGATTAGATAGCACTCCAGTGTATGCTTCAGCACAAATCGCAATAATGATTAAAAATGGTATCTTCAAATCTGATATAATCAATTCGATTATTTACCGTATATGTACTGTAACAAAAAAGTAATCCGGTGGCTTGAGCCATATGAGTTTGAAGTACACGGTGCTTTTGATATTGCTATAATGGATTCGCATTATAATGGGAAGGAGGCGCTATGAAAAACCTTGAGACAGTGATAGCCGCAATTAACTATATTGAAACACATTTGTCAAGCGAAAAGATCGACTTGGATATTGTTGCCGCTTCAGTATATTATTCGAAATACCATCTGCACCGCATCTTCACCGATGCGGTGGGGCTTTCAATTCATGATTATGCGCAACGCAGGCAACTAACGGAAGCTGCTAAACTGCTGCTTTTTTCAGATAAACCAATTATAGACATTGCTGTTCTGGCCGGTTATGACAGCCAACAGGCTTTTAGCCATGTGTTCAAGTCTATGTATAAGCAGTCTCCTCACCAATTCAGAATAAATGAGGTGTTTTATCCATTGCAACTCGAATACAAATTCAAAGAACAGCGCGAATCGCTTGAGGATGCCCAGAAAAATTCTGCGAGAGAAATCCGCTTTGCCCAAGAAGCGGATATTCCGATATGGATGGAATTGGTGCACCTTGCCATCGACGGGTTCCCCCATCTGGAAGAAGATGAGCACTTAACGGTTCTGAAACGCTCTATTGCCAACAAAGGCGCGCTCCTTATGACCGAGGGCGGCATTTCTATTGGCGGTATGATGATTAACTACGAAACCGGCAGCATAGATTTCCTTGCGGTACATCCGCTTTATCGGAAACAGGGTATTTCTCAAGACTTCTTGAATGTGGCTCTTACCGAGCTGCAGAATAATAAGGAAATCAGCATTACCACATTCCGAGAGGGCGACAAAGCAGATACGGGATATCGAAAAGCTATAAAGCAGCTGGGCTTTGCCGAAGCGGAACTGCTGACGGAATTTGGATATCCGACCCAAAGGATGATTTTACCCAAGGAGGATTCAAATGACTAACACACAGCAAGTGGGCGGGCGCACCCTGCATGCGCCTGCCCGTATCAACGCAAGCAAAAAGAAAGAACCAGATGTAACACCAGCTTTTCCCGATGAAATCGCGCATCTTGACGATATCAAGGGCAAGCTGGATGATGCTATAAAGCAAGCGAATGATTCAGTCGAGCAATTAGACAAAGAATATACGGATGCCAAGCGGTATATGGTACAGTATCGCGGTGAAATCGACCCACACGAGATGTTCCAAAATGAACTTGCTTTGAGGCGAATTGACAGCCGGGGGGCCTTTGCCGTTGAGATTAGGGATAAACTCGCCAAGCTGCTAGAGTCGCCTTACTTTGCCCGGATTGACTTTCGACAAGCATCCAAACAAATACCTGCCACCTTCTACATTGGCAGATTTGCTTTCAGGCACGCTAAAGAGCTGCTGATATCCGATTGGCGCTCCCCCGTCGCAAGCCTGTTTTATGATTGTGAGGTTGGGCCTGCGGGATACGATGCTCCGGCAGGACGAATCGACGGTGAGTTGACGCGAAAGCGGCAATTCAAAATCAAGAATGGCGAAATGGAATATGCGCTGGAGAGCTCAGTTAATATCCAAGATGATATTCTGCAGCGAGAATTGAGCCATACTTCGGATGAGAAGATGAAAACCATCATCGCAACCATTCAGAAAGAACAGAACCTGATTATTCGGAACGAAAAGGCCGCGACCCTTATTATTCAAGGGGTCGCAGGTTCTGGCAAGACAGCCATTGCGCTTCATCGGATCGCCTACTTACTCTACCGCTTCAAAGACAGCTTATCGGCAAAGAACGTGACGATTCTATCGCCCAACAAGGTGTTTGGGGATTATATTTCCAATGTCCTGCCCGAAATGGGCGAGGAACCGGTTTATGGGATGAGCTTTGTAGATATTGCCGAGGTTCAGCTTGAAGGCATCATCCATTTCGAGCCCGACAAGGACCCTTTTGAAACAAACGACCCCAAATGGGCAGAACGGGTGCGCTTCAAATCCACATTGAAATTTATAAAATTGATGAACGAGTATCTAGCCCGGATGCCTGAGAGTATCTTTGAGCCATCGGACTACACTTTGGGAAGATTCTCTGCCAAAAGTGAATGGATACAAAGCCGCTTTGCCGCTTATCATAAGTACCCGGTCAAGCGGCGGCTTCAGATGATTGCGGACGATATTCATGACCGCTTGGCAACCGACAACTTCATGGAGGAGTCTTTGCCCAAAGCTAGGACCATCTTAAAAAGTCTGACCGCGATGCTAGAGGTGAAGAATACTTTGGTACTCTATAAGGATTTTTACAAGCAGATGAATATCGCTGACAAATTTGTGATGCCTGCCAAGAAAACCCTGGAATGGGCAGACGTATACCCATTTATGTACTTCCACGCCGCTTTTGAAGGCTTGCAGGAGAGTCAAGTTATACGCCATCTGGTAATCGACGAAATGCAAGATTACACACCGGTTCAATACGCGGTGATGAATATCCTATTTAAATGCCGGAAAACGGTCCTAGGTGACTTCGGGCAGTTTATCAATCCAAACCATTTAAACACGCTCGGAGATCTGCGCCAGCTATATGAAGGTGCGGAATTTGTAGAGCTGAATAAGAGCTACCGCTCAACCTATGAGATTATCACATTCACCAAACGCATCCAAAATGTCGCCTCGCTCGAGGCCGCCCCGCGCCATGGGAAAGCTCCCGACCTCATATATTGCCGCAACGAGCGGGAAGAACTTGCACAGATAATGGAAAAAATCGACGCATTTCAGGCCAGTGAGAATGTGACCCTTGGAATTATCCTGAAAACGAACGGCATGGCTAAATCTCTTTATGATGTACTATCTCGAAATTATGAGGTGCATTTGATTTCGCCGGCAAGCACAACTTTTGTGAATGGCATATCAATCACTTCGATTCAAATGTCAAAAGGGCTGGAATTTGACGAGGTCATCATCCCTGCAGCCAACAACAAGACCTACTCCAGCGAATACGATCGCAACCTGCTTTACATTGCCTGCACTAGAGCAATGCACCGGCTGTCTTTGACATATAACGGCGAACGGACTCGGCTAATATGAAATTCCATGAACATTATCAATACTGATAGGGCCAAGGGACAACCTGGAAGTCTATAGAATGGCCATTGAAAGATTGGCACAAGAAACATAACAAAATAATATGTTGGTGTCAGGCATCAAAGGTATTTTCAGATATCGCATTGATCGCATAGAGGGGTACATTAGTCAGCCATTCTTCTTTTCTATAATCCGACATGGACGAACGCAAGGCGATCTTGGGCTGATACTTCTGGCAGTAGCTTTTCAGGCTCTTCGCCTGCAGGTTTTCTGCCGCCTTGACCTCAAGGGGTACAATATCGCTGCCCTTTTGGAAAATAAAATCAATCTCTGCGCTGCCTTTTTCAGCGGACCAATAATACGGAGTAACCGTCCTGCTGGCAATCAGTTGTTGCAATACATACTGCTCCGTGAGCGCGCCCTTGAATTCTTCAAAGATACGGTTACCCTCCAGCAAGGCTTTCAAATCAAGTTCGCTCATCGCACTGAGCAGTCCTACATCTAACATGAAGAGTTTAAACGCGTTAAAATCCTGGTAGGCCATGAGCGGCATATCAGGTTCCGTAACTCGGTGAACCTTGTAAACAAGGCCGCAATCCAGCAGCCACTGGAAAGCAAGCTCTACGATAATATGTAATGAATTAAGCCGGCGGTTTTGCGCGTTTGAAGTCCTTAAGGTTAATTCCGGGGGCCTTGTAGCGGGCCCAGTAGTAAGTCAGTGACGTATAGACGAAAAAGCGATTTAGCAAGGGGCTGCGAAGCAGTGCAAACATCAGGATATAGAGAACATAGATGATAGTCAGGGTCAGCAGCCAGGTAAGTACGAGACCAGATATATATATAGCTGAATCACCCAATGTCAGCCCGGCTTCATTCACAAAGGCTGATAAATAATATGATACCGGCAGCGAAGTGGTCAAAGCAATCATAAGAGCAGCCATGGAATGGGAGGTTTCGATGGCCTGCTGGGGGCACGTATTCATACAGCGCATGCAGCTTTCGCAATAGAAGCTCCAATAGGGCCGATCGTCGATTATCCTGATCGCCCCAACCGGACAATAATCCTCGCAAATTTTACAACCGTTGCATTTTTTCGAAGCAAAAAAAGTCTTAGCCAGAAAGAAGCGGCCCATAATTAAATATAGAACGCTGATGGGACTCACCGCCAGATCCAGTGGTAGAAACACAAGGAAATACCACGGTATACTGCGGTGGCTATTCAATATTTTGGCACTGAAGCGATCAACTTTGGTATGGCATTTATGCACGATAAACTCAACGGCACTGGGAAACAGACCGGGGTGAACGGAAATCCAGTTCGAGGGCATATCCAGGGACAACAACCCTTTGATACGATAGCCTTTTAGAGTCAAAATCAGCATAGGGAGCAGGAGAGCCAAGCCAGAAAGGCCCGGTGTGTTCCAACTGCCAATTTTCATACCGGCGCGTGTATTCAGCAGGAACACGGCATTACGGCCCCGTGGGAAAAAGAGGATATACTTCAGCATGAACCAGGGAAGAGCAAAGCCGTGAGTAGGATAGGCAAAACCGAGCAGAGCTTGATCGGGAGCTTGCTTGATTGCATGCCGATCAAAGCGATCAATTGCCTGGATATGCGCTGACATTTTCCGGTCGCGGGCATTCTGAGCGATCCAGCGACATGCGGTCAAAGCGTTTCCAGTTCCAGAAAAATAATCGATCCGAAGGTGAGGGCTAGTATTCATGTAATAGTTGTCCTTCCTTATGCTCTCTAAACGATTGGAGTGATTTTTCATAACCGATTTTTTCATAAAAAGCTATGGCTTCCGGCTGCGCTCCAAAAAACTATTTACGGCAGCGCCAGTTTGCCTCTTCCTTTTCTAGAGACAGCTTTCCATCCAATTAATGCAAAAAATGCACTTAGGTATTTAGATTCGACAATTGAATAAGCCTATCCTCTGATTTATATCCAATTATTTAATATACAGAATGACAACATCTTTAAAATTATTACTTATTACGCATTATATGGAACTACATCCGGTTGTTATGCATATCATTATCATAAAAACAGAATTCATTATCAAAAAAATAACAGAAGGAGGAAACATAATGAACCAATTCAACCCCAATTTCTTATGTAATCCAGGGAGATGCAGAGATAATAACCAAGCCAAAGCCAAAGATTACTGCACTGTTTCTAAACATCCTAAACCTAAAGGAATATTATTAGAATGTGGGACTAATCCTCAAGATGCCATATTTAATCCTGCACAAACAGAACCAGTAACAATAGTATTAGATAGAGTTTTGGTAGACACTGAGTGTCTTTACAGACCGCTTGTTAAAATTGAATTTTCAAGTCTCGTATACTTTAATGTTGCTTTAGAAAGTCCAGAACGACAAAGAAGTTTTGATCTTGTATTGACATTTGAACTAGTTAGAAAATGTAATGGCAATGAGGATATATTGAGAACATGGACATTCCGAAGAATAATTGTATTCATTCCTATTGAGGGAAAAATTATTGAGGATTGGCAAGAAGAAACCCCATTTACTGTAACTTTCTGTGACAAAGCTTGTCCTGGCTGCTGCACATATGAAATGAGAGTAACCTCGACAGATATCAATGATCCATCTTCTCCCCCTGACTTTGAGGCAGTAAACGTTACAAAACCTGACATTAGCGCATTGGCTCAGGGAATATGTGGGGATTAAAAGGCTTCTCACTCTACTCCCAAACCGTTCTCGCACCGAGTCTACGTTTTGCCTCATAAGCTTAAAAGCCCTTGGTTTATGCCATTAAGGAGACCAAGGGCTTTGTTTAGTGATATATGGATCGTAATAGATACATGTCTCCCAGTTACATTGACTCTTTTCCCTGCTTATGGTTATTTAAGCTTCACCGGAATCTGTATTTCAGTAAGCCATTCCTCGGGGTTTTCTTTGTTCCAGATACCATCAATGTATGACTCTCTTGGTAATCCTATTATTTCGTAACCGTTGGCCTCAATCCATTTCATTACTGCTCCATAGGCTATTCCTATTTTACTATAGGGGCCTTGGTGGATAACACAGGCAGCCGTCTTGACGGCGTCAATTTTCTTAAATTTGACGTCATCTGAGTCCTTGGCAAAATCCATAACTGCTTCGCAGATCTCTACATCGATATCAGACTCCTTATATTCACCATCATGGTAAAGGGTAAAGCAATAACCCGGTGTGGCACATTTAACCTTCTGTTCTTCCATATATTTGCCCATCGCAGGGTAAATGGTATTAAAAGCTTCATAGTTCGGAATTTTCTTACGCATAGAAGCTATAATGACTTCTGGAAGTTCCTTTAAGACCACATCATGCATAATAAATATGACCTCCTGTTTTAGATTTTTCAGATAGGATTGAACCTGATTAAGTTTTATCTGTTCATCCTCAATAGTTTTCGATATGGCGGACTGCTTACCTTCCAGATAATCAATCATCCTGTCCATAGAAATGTCCTTGCCCATCACTTCAATTATTTCACCAAGCGAGAATCCGATCTGCTTAAGTGCAATTATTCGGTGCAAACTCAGCAACTGATCTGAAGAATAATATCTATACCCGGTTGATTCATCCACATGGCAAGGTTTAAGCAGCCCAATATCATCATAATGTCTGAGTGTTTTTACCGTAATCCTATTCATCTTTGAAAAGATCCCGATTTTGTACATAAACATAAATCTCCTATGCGCATATTTGATCTATGCTCTAATTCTAAATCCTACCGTTACAGGAGAGTCAATCCTTTAGATAATATTTTTTCAACTAAAATAAACCAATAGATATTGCTAAATTATATTCCTAATTTAATGAGATTTCATAAATCTATTTAAACAACTGGGTATCCGTATCTTTCTTCTCCTTGGCTGGAAACTCCTGGTCAAATAAATCCAATTCAAGGTATTCAAACTCCTTGTCCTATATAATTAAAGCAATGTATTTTGCCAGCAGAATTACGGGAAGCAACATGGCAATACCCAGGATAAAACTATAAATTATCAGCTTTTTGGATATATAACCTTCTCTAAAAGCTCGCAGGATTAAATAGCTGATTACCGGCAGATACAAGAAAATCGAGGTTATAACCCCGGGGGTATAAGTACCCAGCCATATACTGGCAGCAATATGCTGTACAGCGTTAATGAGCAGGCCCGCCTGAGTAGTAACTGCCAGCAACATGCCGATCCCATTAGCTTCACTTATGCTCCCCCCAAAGGTCAGGAGAACTGCCAGCACGGTAACTATAATCAAAGCTTGGGTAAACTGTTCTGAGCTCATGGCCATCTTTTTATAAAAAGCGGGCAGGTCCTCCAAATGCCTGCTGATAAATGCAGACATAGTCAGATATTCCTCCAAGTTGTGAATTATCAGCAAAAGAGGCGCTAACCACATTGCCTGGCGATATTTCATATGAATTCCCTCTCCCGAGCTGGTTTAAGAAAAACCCTCTTACATAGATATTATCAAAAAAGTTATTCGAGTCAATGTATTGGTGAAAATAAATAGCATAACAATATTTGCATCCATGCTCACATCCTCGATAAATATCGCCCAACCGGACAATACTCCTCGCAAATTTTACAGCCGTTGCATTTTTTCGAAGCAAAAAAAGTCTTAGCCAGAAAGAAGCGGCCCATCATTAAATATAGGACGCTGATAGGACTCACCGCTAGATGGCAACTGTTCTGAGCACATGGCCATCTTTTTATAAAAAGCGAGCAGGTAATGCAAATGCCTGCTGGTAATGCAGACATAGTCAGATATTCTTCCAAGTTGTGAATTAGCAGTAAAAGAGGCGCTAACCACATTGCTAAATGATATATACTTAGCTTATTATGGTAGTTCATTGGGGATAAGTAAACTACTCTTACAGGAGGATTCATATGAATATATTAGTTTTAAACGGCAGTCCACG
>JAQUUV010000032.1:0-4269 GCA_028693695.1 Syntrophomonas sp. | reverse complement strand
AAAAGAGGCGCTAACCACATTGCTAAATGATATATACTTAGCTTATTATGGTAGTTCATTGGGGATAAGTAAACTACTCTTACAGGAGGATTCATATGAATATATTAGTTTTAAACGGCAGTCCACGAAAAAACGGAACCGTTGCAAATCTACTCAAAAGTGTTGTTGACGGTATTTCCAACAGCTATGATGTAGAGTGGATTAATCTATATGAACTTAACATCAAGCCTTGTATTGGCTGTATGAAGTGCCGGACAGACCAAGAATGCATCTTACCCCAAGACGACGCCCATATAGTTGGGCGTAAAATAAGGGATGCGGATGGTCTTATCGTAGGCACGCCAACACATTGGGGAAATATGAGTGCTCAGCTAAAACTCTTGTTTGATAGGAATGTGCCAATGTTTATGGGTGAAAAACCAAATGGGATGCCCTGCCCGCGCCAAAAAGGAAAGCCAGCGGTTATAGTAACTGCTTGCAGCACTCCCTGGCCATTCAATTTTATCGCAGCTGAAAGCAGAGGAGCAATACGAGCAGTTAATGAAGTATTGCATTATGGAGGATATAGGCTACTAGGCAAAATCGTAAAATCCGGCACCAAGGCAAATCCAACCATCTCCAATAGACTTTTGACTAAATCAAAAATTGTGGGGAGTAAATTCTAAGACTGCTGCCATTGGTTATAAAGTAAAAGATGCCTTCATCTACTACCCTGGGCAATGGCCAGCTATTTAACTGTTCAGTAGTTTCCGTTGTCCGTACAATGAGTCGTCTTTATAAATTCCTTTTCGGCGCCAGTGAATCATGTCATCATCACCTCTATGAAACATCATGTATTAATGTTAATGTCTTTCGCTAACAACTCAAGAGGATATAATTCAAGCTTGGTCCCGGATGTGCTGAAAAAATGAGGCTCAACGCTGCAGTTGATCGCCGTTAAAGGATAATATTTTAGCAAACGTGGCCAGGATTATCTATAGGTATATTTTTTATGAACCAAAAGGAGAAAGCAAGGGGACGTTCTTTTCCTTCCCCATTTTTAAAAATCAATATCAGTTTAATATTAGGGCTCTTCGACTCAGATAATATTGAGTCTACTTAGCAATTCCAGTAATTTAACATTATTTCACTGGTTTGCATATGATATTTATAAAAATGCCAACAGAAAGTAGGTTATTGAGATTATGAAAGTCCCTATGGGTTGTAATAATATGGAGATTAACAGAATGCAGTATCTACTGAATAAAAGACAAAATCTATTAAATGAGCAAGAGGTTATTAACCTTGATTGCTATGAGATTGACATCAGGCTAAAAAGAATAAGAAACTATTACGCTATGCAAATAGAAAGGCTGAAAATCAGAATGGATGCATGTGACGACTCGGCAGTAATAGAATTGAAATCTCTGTTTAATGAATTCCGGGAAGATTTTCAAAAGCCATATTATAAACAGCTTAAACTAAGGAGAAAATCTGAACAAATACAGTATGAACTGTTTAAAATTACTGATGCAATCTTAAAGTAATAGTGGCCTTGTAAAATGCAACCTCAATCCAACCCGCACGGAGCAAGTCGTACTACTTAAGTGCAGTTAGGCTTAATAAAGCTGATAGTATAACGAAGCCTGCAATATGTCATTCTTCTTATATTCATAGTTAGCGACACCCTTATCATATTGATATCTTCTTGGGCCTTGGCAATCCAATAGTTTCCATTACTCCAAATTCCGTACCATATGCCAGGGACCTTTATGGCATTATCAAATTCAGTATATAATAATTCCTTTATTGACGTCGGTAAGCTTCTATGGTCGGAATAGGTATCCAATAGAGAAATATAATCGGATGAGCAAAAAATTCTTCACTGATGATATAACTTCACCTCTATATTTCTAAAACCATATGACTGAATGGTTTCTGATATCTTTTTATATCTTTCTATATCATTTTCGATTATCTTTACATTTGTTGATCTGTATTTTTGGTATATATTTTGAATTTTTTGATGTAGTAAGTCATCATCTCTTGCTACAAACGGCTTATTCCAAAACAAAGCCAGCGCACCATTTTTCTTCAATATTCTTAATGCTTTTGGATAGCCGATATCTTCCGGAATCCAATGAAACGCTGTAGCCGAATAAACAAGATCAAAGACGTTAGCTTCGCACTGGAAATTTTCAAACAAAATATTTAACACACAAATTTTTTTGTATTTATTGAACTTTTCTTTGGCGTATTCGGCAAGATCTTTTCCCAGTTCGATAGCTTTTACATCACATAAAAAACCTAAGGACTTCCCAGAACAAAGTAAGTGGTGCAATCCTGCAGCACGGGGTTTTCAAGAAAAACGGCGGCGCTTTTATGATCAAACAGGGTGGCCGCGCTCGCTCGGCGCTCCTGCATATAGTTCAGAATGGCGCACAACGTCTCAGGTGAATCGAGGTTTTCATTGGGCATCCTTTTTATTCTTTCCAGGTCGTTATCAAGAATTGCTTTGCGGGTGTTCTCATCACGCAACTTTGCTTCTTCAGCAGACAGGCCGTGAGAGAAATCGACGGAACCGACAACCAGGCATTTTTTGCTTTTGGCAATACTGTCAAGCAGCAGGGCAATATCCTTGGACTGTTCCAGGGTTACCCGCCGGGTTAAAAGCACCGCTGCCACCTTTACTTCAGGCAGGTAATACTTAATATATGGAACCAAACTCGATACGGCATGGTCGTTTTGCAGCATGTTATCATTGATTCTGGCATCCAGCGATTTGGAGGCCATGATTTCAGAGACCGCATCCGCATCACATTCAACCGTTCCAAATTCAGTCTTCCAGCCGCAGGCCGTGGTGCTGACATCTGCCCCTTCCCCTTTGTGATTAGGTCCCAATAGTATGACTGTATCGTATCTTTCCCCGGTTTCACCCGCTGTTTTAAAGAATGATGCGATCAGCTCTCCGGCCACGAGATGATGAGGGACCACCCCTGCGGAAAGGGTTTTGGCCCCATAGGTTTTGGCTTTTGCGGTATGGTTAGAAAAATCGTCGGCCGCAAAATAAAGGCAATCGAGCTGCTTTACATATCCTCTGCCGGAGGCAGTTGGAGCCGTATTTGCCGGCATATTTCCGGGTTGGAGTGAGCAGCCGGATGCGGTGAGAATAATCAGTACTGCCAATATAGCGGCTGTTTTTTTACTCACCGACCCTGACATCCTTCCTCTCACTCATCCCCCAAGCTGCGGTTTCGGTATGCTTGATATACGCGCTGTCCACAATGAAGGTTCCGGTAAGAGCTGCCCTTGCATAGTAGACAATAGGCTCCTGCTTTTTGGAATTGTAATATTTGCTGTTTTTATCAATATTGATAACTGAAAAGCTGATGTTTTGTCCCTCTATATCTTCCATCCACCAATTGTAATTCCAACTCTCTTTACTGGAAACATAGCGCATGCCCGTCGGTATATAGTCCGACAGCTCATACCATCCTTTGGGGGCGTCCTGACTGAAGGTAGGTATTAGGGTAATCTTAACCAGAGCAGACTGGGTGATAGCTGTTCCGTCGACAGGCGCAATGATCTTCTGGAGAGAAACAAAGTTGGAATTTCCGTCAACTACATCCGCGGCACTGCCGGTGAATGCAGCGCAGACTCCGACATCACCGCTGACCGTTTCAAAATTGGCTGCTTTCAATTCTTCGGCGGTCATGTCCATTATGCAGGCTTTGTTTTTCTCGATCGTAACGTTTTTGAGCAATCCGTTTTCCATATAGCTAAAGACGGCTTCGGCCCCGTCAGTCTGTGGGTTCTCACGTATATAGGCAAGCCGTTCCAGGCAGGTGGTCACCTCATTGGAAGAGTTTCTAATAACATAGCGCAGCATGCCCTCCAGGTCGTCACCGCCTGTTTTCATCGCCGTAAGCGCTGCGAGAGCTGTGCATTCAATATCGGCATCTTTGGCTTCTCCGCTGTTTAAATAGATCCACGGATCATTTCTAGTGATAAGCGGTAGGGCAATCTTATCATAATATTTCCCTGCGTTATCCAGATCTCCTATAAACGCCAGCGCTGTTGTCAGATAAAGCTTTTCCTTCAGGCTTAGCGATTTCTCGTTTTCCAGCAGGTAGCGAACATCAATCAGAACCGGCTCCTGCAATGCCGCCAGTCCCATATAGGCAGCCGCAATATCGGAAGGCTGTGAATTTTTGTTATTAATAACCAGGTTTAAATAAGAGGCGGCAGCAACGGTGTTTAGATATTCGGGAGCCGCCAGGCACAGTTTGG
>JAQUUV010000256.1:1656-3069 GCA_028693695.1 Syntrophomonas sp. | reverse complement strand
GTGCAGGCCATTTTAAGTTTGCAGAACGAAGAGGATGTATACCGTTTACTGGACGACCTCTGTACAATAACAGAGATTAAAGCCATGTCCCAGCGTATCAATGTTGCCAAGATGCTCTTTGTCGAGACGACCTACAACGAGGTGGCGAGGGAGACAGGTGCTAGTACGGCTACGATCAGCCGGGTAAAACGTTGCTTGAATTATGGCGCAGATGGGTACCGGAGAGTGCTCAAAAATGTACAAAAGGAGTCAGGACATGAGAAATAGAGAAATTCCCAAAGGATTACGCGACCTACTTCCGGATGAAGTGAAAAACAGGAGAAAACTGGAGCAAAAAGCTTTCCAAATATTCAATTCTTTTGGTTATGAAGAGGTGATAACTCCCACCTTTGAATTCTTAGAGGTGGTGGAGGCGGGAGGCAATGTCCGCGAAAAACTCTTCCTGTTCATGGATCGGGAAGGGGGAATTGTATCCTTGCGTCCCGAAATGACGGTATCCATAGCTCGCCTGGCAGCCACTCATCTGCAGGATGAGCCATTACCCCGCAGGCTCTATTACTCATCTAACGTTTTTCGTCATGTAGAGCCGCATTTAGCTCAATATCGGGAATTCTGGCAGATGGGTATAGAACTGCTGGGCGCACCAGGGCCTTGGGCTGATGCCGAAGTAATCAGCCTGGCAGTCAAAGCTTTAATCGATTTCGGTTTGGAAAATTTTAAGGTTAGCCTTAATCAGATAGGTATATTTAACAGCCTGCTGGATGATAGTGCCATTCAGCCGGAAGATAAGGGAATTATAAGGAACTTAGTGGAGAAAAAAGATTTGGTAGAACTATCCCGGATGTTAGAAAAGTTGCCTATCAATGATCTTTTGAAAGAAACTATTGCCCGGCTGCCAACTTTGCATGGCGGACTGGATGTGTTAAAGAGATTGCCCTATATAGAGAAAAGCCGTAATGCGGTAATTGCGGTAGAGGAACTGATGGAAGTATATGCAGCCTTGAAGAGCCTGGGAGTGGAAGAACATATACTCGTGGACATGGGTGTATTAAGAGGCTTGGATTACTATACTGGTGTGGTTTTCGAAGGTTTTTCGCCCGAGTTGGGCTATGGCCTTCTGGGAGGAGGCCGCTATGATAAGCTTCTGTCGCAATTTGGATTCCCTTGTCCAGCCACCGGATTTGCCTTGGGAATGGATCGCCTGAGCCTGGTTTTGAAAAATCACGAAGGGGAGTCTCCACGCTATATGGTGGGGGGGAATAACTTGCAGATGATGGTACAAAAGGCAGATGAGTTGAGAAAAGAAGGCAAAATTGTTGAACTTGACGTAGAAGGTCTCAGCCGGGATGCTCTACAAAAGAAGCTGGCAGGTCGTCCTCATTATACTATTATTTATCTTGATGCTGAGTAATT
>JAQUUV010000256.1:0-1556 GCA_028693695.1 Syntrophomonas sp. | reverse complement strand
AATCAGGAGGAAAGATTTATGCAAGAAAATTGTTTGACTATTGCACTATCCAAGGGTACTTTATTAGACCCGACGGTGGGTTTGTTGGAAGCGGCCGGACTACCGACTGATGGGGTTGTTTCTGAAAGCCGCAATATGGTATTTGATTACGCAGGTGATCCCCGCATCAAATATATTATCTGTCGTCCCTCTGACGTACCTGCCTATGTGGAGCATGGAGCTGCGGATCTGGGTATTGTAGGCAAAGACGTAATCGTAGAACAGGGTAAAGATGTATTTGAAATGGTGGATTTGGAATATGGTTATTGCCGGTTTGTGGTAGCGGTTCCTGCCGAAATGGGCGGCATTTCTCTCAAAGAATTGAATTATAAACGCGTCGCCACCAAATTTCCTCAGGTCGCGGAAGGTTTTTTTCGGCGGCACGGCCTTCAAGTTGAGGTAATAAAGCTGCACGGCAACATTGAGCTAGCCCCCTTGATGGGTCTGTCCGACGTAATCGTTGACCTGGTATCATCGGGTCGGACTCTTAGGGAAAATAACCTGGTTGAATTGGTAACCATAATGGATTCCACCACTCGTTTAATCGGCAACCGGGTAAGTTATCGAACTAAGTATGAGATTATTCAACCCCTGTTAGAAAAGATACAAGGAATGATAAAGGGGGAATAGGATATGAAGATTAAAAAGATTAATACAGCTGCCGGCGATTTACAGACTTTCTTGCTGGCAGGGCAAGTCGATATGGGGCAGTACGAGGCGGGGGTGCTTGAAATCGCTCGCGAGGTCAAACGCCAAGGTGACCAGGGAATATTTAACTTTACGGAAAAATATGACGGCGCTAGTATAAATCAGGATAATTTCTTAGTTAGTGAAAAAGAGATTGAAGAGGCCTGGGAACTGGTGGATGATGATTATGTCTTCGCCCTGCGTAAGGCCATTGATAATATTAAATCTTTCCATAGTAAACAGTTAAGGAACTCCTGGATGGAGCCAGATGCTAAGGGGAATATTTTAGGCCAGTTATTTCGCCCTTTACAACGTGTAGGTATCTATGTTCCCGGTGGCACCGCAGCTTATCCATCTTCAGTCTTAATGAATGCCATCCCAGCTCAGGTAGCGGGGGTAGAGGAGATTGTGATGGTAAGTCCTCCGGACCGAATGGGTAAGATGAACCCTTATGCTCTGGTCGCGGCCTCGGAACTGGGACTAACCGAGATATATAAGATGGGGGGTGCACAGGCTATTTTTGGCTTGGCCTGGGGAACTCAAACCATCAAGAAGGTTGATCTTATCAGTGGTCCCGGAAACATCTATGTAACCATAGCTAAAAAGATGGTCTATGGCGACGTAAACATCGACATGCTGGCTGGACCTAGTGAAATTCTAATTGTTGCTGATGGTAAGGCAAATCCTGTTTACCTGGCGGCAGACATGATGTCCCAGGCCGAGCACGATGTCCTGGCTCGCAGTATCTTGGTGACTGATGATGCAGAGCTTTTGGATAAGGTCGAGAAAGAAATAGACAGGCAAATAGTAGATCTTTCCCGTCGGGAAAT
>JAQUUV010000255.1 GCA_028693695.1 Syntrophomonas sp. | reverse complement strand
ATAAGGTTGTTTATCATTTTCAACAAACTGGCATCGCAATATCGGTTCAGCATCCAAAGATAATCGAACTGCTTTTTTTATAACATCTGTATCCAGGTGTTGATCGAATGAAATGATTGCCTGGATTTGCATATTGTAGTATCCGTACTTGAGTAAATAACAGATTCGATCAATTCCAGTTACTGGTAGTATGGTGGGAATCCTATCTTTCAATATGGTCGCTTCCATTTTTCCCAAACCTCCCTTCTCATTTAAGGCCAACGTAATCAGGATTTCCTTAAGCACATAAAACCCTTACCATCTCATATCTTTACAGAGAGCTTAATTCCTTCTCCATTAAATCCATAAATGCTTCGACTTCTTCTTTCCTATGAGAAGGTTCACAAAAACTTACTTCCAAGGTCAAGGTTTTATTGTAGGTACTGACACCCAGCATAAAACCAGGTGGAACAACTATTGGGGTGACAATATACGCGTCAGTGGCGACGATCTGTCCAAACTGTAAAGGATTAATAACCCCCACATTAGATAAAAGAGGATGGCTTTTACCCATTTCAACAGTCCACTGTATGATCGCCTGCATTTGGCCAAGGGTTTGAGAATAATCAATAGCTCCCCATACTTCTAATCCAACCGCATCGCGTAACTCAGCTCGATCATTCTTTAATACCTCCATAGCCCCCGACACCCTCTTCAGGGTATCTGTAAAAGACTCTTCTACCCTGGATATTCTGGGGTAAATACCTACCGATAGGTTGCATATGGCTTGATCCGGGCTGCCAATAAAAGCCTTGCGTAAATCAATGGTTACGCAAATCCCCATTTCCTCTCCAATTGGCGGTTTGACCAGTTCAAACATACTTCTATACAGCGCAGTTAGAATTACAGTAGTGATGGTTACCTCGCGATTTTTACCAAAGTTTACGATCCTTTCGAAAGCCTCATCCCTAAAACTGCGCATGGCTATATGCATTTCTTTTCCTTCAAAACCATGATGGGGAAAGGCCCAGCTGGGAGGCGGAACCTGGGCCTGGGGATCAAATAGCGCCAATGGCTCCTGAATGCCCAGGGCATCAAAGTAATGCTTCTGGTCTCTGCGCCCATGAATATGTGGTGTAGATTTATAAGCAGAATCTACCCGAAGCTTCGAATAGATTTCGGCCAGCAAGTTTAAATATTCTTTTAGACCTGCTGCATCTGAACAGGCATGACGGATCTTTACACATAGGGTATCCCTATCTTCAGCTCGAATTAACCGGACGTTGAGCTGCTGCCCTTCGAAAGCGAAAGGGCCTTTTAAAAACTGCTCGAGGGCCTCTTGCTTATCATCCTCTTGAACATACTCAAACCATGGCATTTCGTCTGGACTTTCAAAACGCTGCCAATACGGTTGCTTCTCATCTTCAATAAACTGGCAGCCCAGAACCGGTTCGGCATCCAAGGACAATCTAACCGCCTTTTTTAGGATATCAGCATCCAAACGTTGGTCAAATGCAGCGATTGCCTGTATTTCGTACTTCAGTATAAATTCAAATCGATCATGGCCATTAACCGGAAATGTATTTGGAAATTCATTCTCTATTAGTTTTACTTCATTAATCATTTTCCTAAAAACCTCCTTTCATCCATTGCCGCTACTTGATTAAACGTTTCTGCAACGGAGACCTTAAGAGCTAAATCTCATAGCGGACAAATTCATACTCGCAGGGATTGCCCCAGGCTATATAAATGGTCCCTTCCTCGGGAACCATGATAAATGACATGATCGATGCAATGGGAACCTGGCCGGCGGGGTCGACGTGCTGACAGAGTGAGTTGGGACGGTTAGCGTGGTCGGCCATGATTTCCATAATTATTTCCGGGTTAATCCGGCCATAGTGTTGGTTCATCAGGGTATTAATTCTTTCCAGACGGGGATAGCTGTTCGGAATGAATGTGGGTGCCGTATCACCCTTTTTAAAACGCTCGGTAAGATAATGATTGGTGTGCAATATCATGTTTTTATTGGGATATAAGATTTCATAATCATTGCTGATACTTTCAATGCCGAACATTTCTCCTTTTGCATCGGCTAAAACGTGATAACAGGCACCACCGGCCGCCTCTTTTAAAATATCGACTGCATCATAAATATTTTTCTGTCTCATTACTTTAGGCATATAACATGCTGAGGGAAAGTTGAAAGCATAATCCTGACTTATCGTAGCATTGAGACACATACCAAACCCGGCCGATGTTAAGGTAATTTCAGCAGAGTTCGCTATGCTCATAATCAACTGCGTCAGGCCATCGGAGTGATAAATTTTAACCAAGTCGATGGGGGTTCCAGGCACCCAATCAAAGTTTTGCCCCAGGAGGGTCTTGCCGCCCCGGGTTGCTTCTCCGGTGAGCGCGAAAGAGGTGCAATAACCGGCCATGTTGGTGTAATAAAAAAGTAACTCATGACCGCACTTCTGGGTGAAAATTTCTTCAAAACCGACCCCGGCACCGGTGGCCTTGCCCTTCAGAATTTCGATAAGATAGGGGTCATAATCCTGAACCAGGGGAAGAAACTTCATCGCCTTAGAGATAACCTTTTCCTTGGAGACTTTATACATGAAGGCCATACCATTAAAAAGATTTTCTAACCCATGTAAAATGCTTTCCTTGCAGCCTTCTCCCCACTGCTGCCCGATCTTATAAGGAGTACCACTGCACTCAACCACCTTATATTCATTAATACTCTTCATAATCGTTCCTCCTTTTTGCCTACGCATGAATCCCTTCCCTGATCATTTATCTATCTAAGCAAGCTTCATTCGCTATATGCTCCTGGACCGTAAGATTCCATTCAACGGTTCCTTATTAGAACTCAATAGATTAAAATCTATTGCTTATTCGGCCACACCTTGTAAGAAGTCCAATACTATCTGATTGAATTCTTCCGGTTTTTCCACATAAGGCAGGTGGCAGCAGTCTTCCATCACAATTTTTATCGAATTCGTCAATTTCTCCTGTATATAATCTTCTATCTCGTGAACAAAATCGATGTCCCTGGAATTGGATACGATTAAAACCGGGCTTTTGATTTCTCC
>JAQUUV010000254.1 GCA_028693695.1 Syntrophomonas sp. | reverse complement strand
TTAAAATAATCGCTGAATTCCAGTTCTAATCCTTTTTCATTGGTTCAGCATGATGTTGGAAATAAAGTAAAAGGAAATTCCTAAATATGCGATACTTTTAAGAAGAGCATTAATGCTGCTAAAGCAAAATTGATTAGCAGTGATATAGAAATATATACCGAACGAGGATAAAAGCAATGCATAAAAATACGAAGACCTTACTGTCTCTTAGCTTGCCGGGGGTTTTATTGATCTTGGCTTACCTGGATTTAATAAAAATAAACAGCATGTCCCCTTTGCTAATCGGGATGATACCCTTTTTGCCCTATCTGCTTTTACTGATAACTGGTGTTCTGGCCTATCGTTTTAACCAGAGCAAGATCTTCTATCTGGCCCTGGCCTTTATTTTCATTCAGTTAACTACGGAAGCAATCATCTATCCGAGGCATCACTATGATGGTGCTCAGCTGGATTTGATTTATTCGCTTATTGGCCTTCTGGTACCGTTTAATATATTCATTTATTGCTTCGTGAAAGAAAGGGGCATTTTCAGCCGGTGGGGATTTGTGAAACTGTTTTTCATGATCGGGCAATTTCTCGGTGCAGCCTGGATCGTAAGTTCTGCTCAGCCGGCTATCTTGAATATATTAAACGCCCAGCTCTTTCCGTGGACTTTTCACTTTCTGCACGGGATAGCGCAACTTAGCCTGCTGGTGTTTTGCCTATGCATCATTGCCATCCTGCTGCATTTGCGATTTAACAATTCTTACTTTAATACGATAGCTATTGGGATCTTATTTAGTGTGGCGCTGCTTATTTATTTTCGAAATATGCCTCTAGCTGGACCTATCTTTATGAGCAGCGCCGGTCTGCTGATGATCATCTACATCATTCAAAATTCCCATAGCATGGCCTATCTGGACGAGCTAACCGAAATCCCAGGCCGACGAGCTCTGCGCGAAGAAATGATGAAACTCAGCGGAAATTATGTAGTAGCTATGGTGGATATCGACTTTTTTAAAAAGTTTAATGATAAATATGGTCATGATGTAGGTGACGAAGTTTTAAGAATGGTGGCCTCTAAATTAGACCAGGTCACGGGTGGGGGGAAAGCCTTCCGTTATGGGGGAGAAGAGTTCGTCATCATTTTTTATGCCAAAAAAATGACGGATGTATTACCACATCTGGAAAAACTGCGTGAGAACATTGCGCATGCTGAATTTTCGATCAGAGGTCAGGACCGCCCGAAAAAGAAAACCGAAAAAATCAAACCAGCTCGACCGGTAAAAAAGACTTCTGTCACAGTAAGTATCGGTGCAGCAGAGAAAGGCCACCCACACGGAAAAGTACAGGAGGTCTTGAAAGCAGCTGATAAGGCGCTTTATAGAGCCAAGAAAAACGGTAGAAACCGCGTATGCAAATAAATTCATTATAGAATATTATTTATTCAGCCTGCCGACTGAAACTGGTGGCAGAAATTATAACTTATGACAGCAAAGTTTAAATTACCATAAAATAAGATAATAAACTTATGAAGAAT
Source organism: Syntrophomonas sp. (assembly GCA_028693695.1). GTDB lineage: Bacteria > Bacillota > Syntrophomonadia > Syntrophomonadales > Syntrophomonadaceae > PHAA01. The sequence continues at coordinate 1,593 of JAQUUV010000254.1, read as the reverse complement.
GATATCTAAACGGGTATGCTGCGCATGAGAAATATTAATGAAAGTTGAAATTAATTTGGAACACGAAATAGTAGTGAGAAGACACCATATTTTTTAAAAAAGGAGTCCGGCTTTTCGCCGGACTCCAAATGAACTAACCAAGACTTTCAAGCATTTCTTCTGTTGATGCTACGTTGAGATAGCGTTTCTGGAATCTTCCTAAAGATATTATTTTCCTTTCGATGAAGCTTAGTAGGGCATTTATTCCCCAATAAACACTTAGTGCGGCAGGTGCTTGCCAAAGAAATATTAGCCCCAGAGCAGTTGGTAATATAAACATGAAAAGGCTTTTGTTTTGGACTGTTAGACCTGACAGTCCCTGTAGCAAGCTCCCAATAACAGGCAGGATATGAAGACTATCTGGATTGCTAACGGTTAGAACCCACGGTATGAGGGAGCTCCCAACTGTCGTGCTTAAACTAAGCAGCGAAAAGTACAGTGAAAAGAAAACGGGCATTTGGATGATTATTGTGATAAACGGGAGTAATGGATTGACTTTATAATTAGTTATAATCTTAGCCAGACCCTCATTTACTCTTTCTGTTTGATTCTTGAATTTGTCTGATAAAGACTTCCTGACCTCGTTGAGGTTCTGAGATATAATCATCGCTTTTTGCTGTTTAACTGATAGGGGAAACATAACTAATTTGATGGCCAATGTTAGCAGAAATACCGCCAAAAACCAGTCACCTGTCAATCCAAGTAAAAATTCCAATACACCGTTAAATGTGGTACTAAATATATGCATATTTTAGACCTCCTCAGTTATTATTTATGTTAACTGAGGTATGAAAAAAGGCGTTTCATCATTATCTGAGTTTGTTTTAATCATTCTTCGGATTCTAAAGGATATTTTTATTCTGGGGGTAATAACGGATGTTTCCTTTACAAGCTTAGAAACTTGGAGGGTGTATTTGTCATTATCAAAACGGGAATCCAGGTTACTATTTATTATTTTTATCCCTAACCAGGAGATAGTCAAAATTAAGATAATATTTAATGCGATGGCTAAAATAATGGAATTATCTATATGCATTTTACCCACCTCCTAAGTATTACTAGAATATTGTAATCATATTTAGGCGCAATTACAAGAAAACCAAAAGCACATCACCTGCCAACCAGCTTCAGACCCAGCTTGCCGTTCCTTGGTTGTCATACCTTATTAAATCTCTCTATCTATATTTTGTTGTTAGATGGCTTTTTCTCGGAAAATAATGTCGTTTCTGTCGCCGCTCACCAAAGGATCTTATGGATTATTGATTGACAATAATTATGAATTTATGTAATGTAATGGTAAATTGATAGGGGAAAAGTAATGCTTATAAGGCGTATTATGATATTAAATGATTCCTTCGCCTGTAAATAGTTGATCGGTGATGGTGAGATAGCTCCCTACATATTGGGCCTTGATAGAGAATATTTCTGGAGCATGAAAATAGCGAGCAGCTGTGTTTTCCACCAGTGCTACCAGCATACCAGGCAGGTATATCAAAAAAAAGCTCAAGCCGGCAGCGGGCAGAGGTCCGGAGGTAAAAGTGGAAGCGAAAAGGG
>JAQUUV010000253.1 GCA_028693695.1 Syntrophomonas sp. | reverse complement strand
CGATCAGAACTTCCACACTTGGCTGAAATGCTTAGATAAACTGAAGCGCCAATAAGCTCTTCCCTACAGCTTATACTACCGCCTCTACTTTCCAGGAAACTCTTAATGGTCTCTGACATCTGATTGGACTTATGGATAATACCTAAAATCATAGCTAACCCCTTCTATGCATCGTATTTAACGAGTTAACAATATAAAGAAAATACTCATTCAGATTTTCCACATGTTGCCTACGAATATCATCCTCATCGAAACCGGCGGGCTTAGAATTCACTTCGATGATCTGCATGATTCCGGTTTTATCAATGCCAATATCGATTGATAGTATACCCAGCGAAATATCCAGACTTTCTTCCAGAACTTGGGGTGCAACCTTACAGATATACTTTAGTTGACTATCTAGCTTCTGTTTCATTGTGTTCGAATCGCCAAACACATTGTCTATCACATCTTTATATACCGCTTTGGAACCTCCATTCGGTACATGGGTAACATTTTTCCCGCGGGCAGCAACTCGTACGCCCACCCCGATAAAAACCCATTGGCCCAGACCATTTTTTTGCACTTCAGTTCGCAAGTCAAAAACTCTACTTTGGAGAGTTGCAAGGTCTATGGCTTTTTGAATCATATATTTATCTTCGGACCCTATTGTCTTCTTTAGATTTAGGTACAAATGGTTTGCTGTAATACACCTGTTCCATCCCAAGTTTGATACCGCAGATTTATAAAAAAGATATCGGGAATTCGATCTGCGTTCCACTTTAATAATTCCTTTACCAATGCTACTACTGATTGGTTTAACGAATACCGATTGATACCGACTAAGCATCATATTTAGGTTATCTAAGTTAAACAGGCATGATTCAGGCACTAAATCTTTGGATAAGGGGTTCTGGCTAAGGCTTTGGTGAACCTCCCATTTATTCAAGAAACGTGAATTAAACAGGTATATTTGCGGTTCTTTCTCCAATCTGGCAAGCAAAGCCTGCACTTTCTTTTGGCCCTCATGTTTTCTAAAGCTGAGACGGTTATACACTATGTTGGGCAACGGAAACAGATCTCTGATCCATTTGCCCTTATTGCCTTGGTTAATATAGGTGTGGCCTAAAATTCTCTTTTCGGACCATATAATGTCCTCGGGATAAAAACAATACATTAATATCCCCATATTTCGAGCTGCGATGATCAGCTCTTTATTAAATTTGGCACTTTTCCCTGTAGGCAGGGGATATTTCAGATTGTTTTTCGGAGTAGTAAGAACACCGACCACCGCTTTAGGGTTATTAGTTAATTCAGCATTAGGTTTCATAACTGTTTTGCTCATCTGTGTGCTCCATTTGTCTTTATTCATAGTTCATGATATGAAATATCAAAATACTAGGTGCAAAATCTCTATCATGATTACGTGTAATTTTTGTCATAAAAAAAGGCCCGGTGACATTCCTGCAACACAGGTGTCACCGGGCCGAATATTATTTAAACGTTAAACCTAAAATGAACGATCTCTCCGTCCTTAACAATATATTCCTTGCCCTCTAATCGAAATAATCCTTTTTCCTTTATCGCTGACATACTGCCTAGTTCCTTGAAGACCTGGTAATCAACGACTTCAGCCCTGATGAAACCTCTTTCGATGTCCGAATGGATCTTGCTGGCTGCTTTTCGGGCACTAGTGCCAGCCTCAATGGTCCAGGCCCTTACTTCGTCCTCCCCAACTGTAAAAAAGGAAATCAAGCCTAAGCGTTGGTACATAGTACGGCTTATCTTCACTAGCCCGGTTTCTGTTATTCCCAGTTCTTCCAGGAACATATCTTTTTCATCTGGTTCTAGTTCGGAAATTTCCCTTTCAATACTGGCGGCCACTTCTACCACTGGGATTTGGTGTTCTTGTCCATATTTGACGACTTCCTCTTTCTTAGGATATAAACCATTTTTTATATCACTTTCATTTAGATTTAAACAGAGTAGCAGCGGTTTATTAGTAAGGAATTGGTAGGTGCTCATTATTTCTTGTTCTTCAGTATCAATATCGACTGATGAAATGGGCTTTTCATCGCCTAAAGCATCTTTTAACCTTTCTAATAAGCCTAACTCCTTGAGCATTAGACTCCTCTTCTTGTTTCTGTTAATCCTGTCGATTCTTTTTTCTATAAGATCTAAATCTGAGAGCAATAATTCATAGCTGATAGTTTCAATATCTCGGATGGGGTCAATTGAGTCATAAATAAAGGGTATAGAATCATCATCAAAAAGTCTTACTACATGTAATAATGCATCTGCTCTACGTACCGTATCCAGAAAAACAGTGGCGCTCTTTTCTGCGCCGGGCACTAGACCGGGTATATCGATAAACTCAAGCTGGGCGTAGGTTGTCTTCTTCGGTTTAAATACTCCTGATAAATAATCGATTCTCTCATCAGGTACCCGGGCAATAGCAGTGTTGGTTTTCCCCTGGCTGTTACCTTTATCCGAGGTTCCAGTCAAAAGTTCAAATAGTGTAGTTTTACCCACCTGGGGCATTCCGATTAGTCCTAGTTGCATATTATCTTTTCCTTCCTCAAATCAGCCGGAATAATCCGGTAGTTTACATAATATAATTTATAGTCAACTAATAAATCTATTCCTATGTTTTTTGCCTAAAAGGCAATCCCCGATATCGACAATATTATAAATATTCCGGTTACAGCTAATCCAATCAGCAAGGTCATGTAAGCACCCTGGGAACTGAATTGGAAGAGGCGTTTCGCATTGCCAACATTAAATACAAATAAAGCCAGAGCCAAAACCAATAATAGAATAATGAATTTGGGGGCTCCGGAACCCGGAAAAAAGATCCCCAAATATCCAGCGAATATTGCCAGGAAAATAACATTCAATTTATAATAGAGCTTGAAAAAACGGTCGTCCTTTATAGATTCCCCTTTTTCTTCCGAGGGCATTTGGTCCATATCTACAGTTTTTAGTTTTTTCCCCGTTTTGTTTAATAATACGGTAACAAATCCTTGATCTGCAGGAGTAAGACCCAAAAAGCCTTTTTGGGTCTTAAGATAAATAAAGCCTTCCTGGGCATGAGTGGCAAACATCCTGATCGATCCCAATCCTTTGGCCGAATACAAA
>JAQUUV010000252.1 GCA_028693695.1 Syntrophomonas sp. | reverse complement strand
TTCTGATGCTGGATATTGACCATTTCAAAAAAGTAAATGATAGCTACGGACATCAGACCGGAGATCAAGTGTTGCGTACAGTTGCCGATATAATAAAGTCAAATCTGAGAGAAGTTGACTTGGTCGGACGTTATGGTGGTGAAGAATTCCTGGTCATCTTGCCTCATACTGATCGGAACAGCGGTTTTCAGGTGGCAGAACGCATCCGTCGTCAAATCGAAGGGAAAAGCTTTACTGCCAATGGTCTCAAAATAACTATCAGTATCGGTGTGTCTCAATACAGAAACTCGGAGATCGGAAAATTTATCGAACTCGCTGATGAACTTATGTATCAGGCTAAAACTAAAGGCCGCAACCGAGTAGAAATGTAAGCTGTATTTTTAAATGGCCTCCCGCTGCGGCGCAGAAATTTTCGTTAATCTTCTGTTGCTACGTTCATTTCGATCTTGCCCTCTTGGCCCTCAAACTCTACTACCAGAGTTTCGACCTGGCTGATCATGGTAATCATGTTCTTACCATTTATAAGGGTCGGTGGGGTAATATTTACTAGAACTTTCTCCTTTTCCAACAGGCTTACACTGTTTCCGGCCACCATATTAGCAAGTTCACACAGCGCACTTTTCGGCATCATGTCAAACTTTTCTACTGGCATCCCACCCATCATGGTTGAAGCAATATTACGGGCTGTAGCCTCCTGCATAGATAATACTACGCTTCCCCTCATGTCCCCCACCAATCCAATGATAATATTAACATCATTTTCGGTGCGGAGTTTGGCCCGTTTGCTAAGGCCTTTTCTTTCCATGCTGCTCATACCCAGCATGCCGGAAACATTTAGCAGACCGCTAATAAAAGAATTTACACATCGAATATCCATAGCTTATTTCTTTACCTCCTCAACCGCCACATTGATCTTGATTGCTCCAAAATCCGTCTGCATGAGTACCGACCAGGAACTGAGGCGTACATTAAATATGCTCATATCTTCGCCCACAAAGACACTGGGAGGCGTTAAGCGAATGTTTAAGCCCGGCTGAGCATTGTTAACTGCGGTTGTGGCATTACCACTTATGATGTTCCCCACTTCGGCGCACGACAAGAGGACTTCTTCCTCGGCGACAGATTGATAATCTTCTCCGGTCAAAATAGTAGCCAATTTCATAGCTGTTTCCTGACTCATATCCAGAAAGAATAAACCTTTCCAGCCACCAGTAAAACCTACGATTACCGTAACCCCCCGAGATACAAAAGAATCTCCCTCATTTTCCATCTGACCACTGCTTACGGTTAGATCCAGCATATCCTTAAAAACAGTGTTGGTGGCCTTAATAAATTGGATAATTCTAGAATTACCTTCCACAAAATCACCTCATTCCCATAACTTCCAGAACTTTTTCTACCATTTCCGCAGCTTTAAAGGGTTTGGAGCAAAAATGATTGATACCACGTGATTTGGCATCTTTAATAATGTCGTCATCACCCATAGCACTTAGCATGATGATTCTCTGAGCAGGGTTTATTTGCTTGATAGCGCCTGCAGCATCCAGGCCATCCATTATAGGCATAGTGACGTCCATAGTAATGATGTCGGGTTGAATCTTGCTATACATTTCCACTGCATCCCTGCCGTTACCGGCTTCTCCCACAAAATAAAATCCCTCTGGTTCCAACGCTTTCCTGATCATTTTCCTGGTTATGGGAGAATCATCTACCGCCATAACCTTGATGGGTGTTCCATCTGCCTTCAAACCTCTCATTTTTTGTTCCCCTCCATGACTCAAATTATTACTGATAACCCCTATAGGGACGAATCTCAAATTCTTAACGTTTAACAGCCTTCATAATCTCTTGAGCAATATCCCATATTGGGGCTACAATCTCTGCTCCCCCACGTTTAATAGCCTCGTTCGGCATACCAAAAACAATAGCACTTTCTTCCGATTCGGCTATGGTTATCCCCCCTGCCCGACGAATATTTACCATGGCATCAGCGCCGTCATCTCCCATTCCGGTCATGATTACCCCGATGGTACGGCGACCGTATATGTTCAAAACAGACTCCATCATTACGCTAACCGAGGGTACAAAAAGGTGGTCAGGTTTGGTGGGTAGTCTCAGTAAAACTTCACCAGCGGCATTCTTCACCAAGTTGAGATGGCGGCCACCGCTACCCACGTACACCACGCCAGCCTCAACTTTCATCCCCGCCTGTGCCTCTATTACTTCTACCTGGCAGGCATCATTGAGACGTTTAGCATAGGTGGCAGTAAAATTAGGAGGCATGTGCTGCACCATAAACATAGCCGCATTTATATCCCGGGGGAGTAATGGCAAAACCTCGTAAATTACCTTAGGCCCCCCGGTGGAAATTCCCATGGCTACAACTTTCATAATCTTGCCGCTGCTTATTGCGGTCAATTTCGCTGCGGGCTGACGACTAGCACGAGCCAAACGTTCGGGAGCTTTCCGGCCTCTCTTCATACCAGCAGCAGCCTTCACCTTAGATAACAATTCAGCTGCAACACTTTCCATGTTGCTGGATACTGTACCGCCGGGCTTACCTACAAAGTCGAAAGCCCCCAGCTCTAAGGCCTCGAAGGTAGTCATGGCCCCCTCCTGGGTAAGAGAGGATACCATGACTACCGGGCATATTTTTTCATTGACGATGTATTGGAGAGCTGTGATACCATCTTGACCTGGCATGTTGACGTCCATGGTGATGACATCGGGAGCTAACTCCCGAGCCTTATCTACAACATCATTGCCATCACGAGCCGCAGCTATCACCTCAATATCAGGGTCTGTCTCCAGCATTTTTTTCAACATCTTGCGCATCATAGCCGAATCATCCGCTATTAAAACTCTTATCAACTTAATCCCCCCGGCCCTGTTTCTTTAATTTTGGCGCCTTCTTAGCAGGGCTTTCGGCTGATTGGCCTATATCAGCTATCTTTTGCCATTCTTTTTCTACCAGGATATTCTCCAGGTTAAGCATCATTATCATGCGGTTGCCCAGGTTGGCGATTCCGTTCATGAAGGTCTGGGCCTGGTTGCCATTTAGAATGTCCGGGGCTTCCTCTACCAACTTGCCTGGTATCCTTAATACTTCCATGACTTCATCAACAATAATTCC
>JAQUUV010000031.1 GCA_028693695.1 Syntrophomonas sp. | reverse complement strand
GCATTTCTCCCGCCGTGCGAATCAGTAAATCTGGGTCAGGCATAGCTTGGGTATAAAGTAATTGAGAAAATATCTCTTCATTAATATCTTCTGGTTTAATCTCCTGTTGAATTATTTTTTCGGTCAGTTTTTTTACAGCCCCAATAATTTCCTGACGGGCTCCATAATTTAAAGCAATATTAAACACTAGACCACTGTTATTTTGGGTAAGTATCAAAGCTTCTCTTATCTCTATCTGGCACTCCATAGGAATAGCCTCATAATCACCTAAAACATGAATCTGCACGTTATTTCTATGCAATTCAGCCAACTCTTTATGCAAAAATTCTACCAGTAAACGCATTAGAAAGTCCACCTCTATGACCGGTCTTTTCCAGTTTTCGGTGGAGAATGCAAACACAGTTAAAAAGGGAATATTCAATTCGTCACAGGCCTGCACAATGTTTTTCAATGCGGACATACCGGCCCTATGCCCCAAGGTTCTGGGCAACAATCTTTTCTTAGCCCATCTCCCGTTTCCATCCATAATAATAGCAATATGCTTGGGGATACGGCTTACATCAATCATATCTTCAATCTTATTTTTAGCCATTATTCCTCTCTCTCGCCCCAATTAACAAAACCCCCAAAAAGGGGGTATGTTGCTATTATAACCATTTCCATAATTATAATCCAACTAATATTGTCACAAAAACGAGTTAAACTTCCATTATATCTTTTTCTTTGATCAATATTACCTGTTCTATATCCTTAATATATCTATCGGTAATCTTTTGGATATCGCCTTGTCCCGATTTACAAGCATCTTCAGAAATTAGTTTTTCTTTTTCACTGGCTTTGATCATATCATTGGCTTCTCTTCGAATATTGCGAATAGCAACTTTGCCTTCCTCGCCTCTTTTTTTGATTACCTTGACCAAATCTTTTCTCCGGTCTTCAGTCAATTGAGGAATAGTAATCCTAATGACATTGCCATCGTTGCTGGGATTAACTCCTAAATCAGATTTCATGATCGCCTTTTCTATATCAACTATACTCCCTTTATCCCATGGATTAATCACCAGAAGCCGAGCTTCAGGAACGTTTATGTTAGCAAGTTGGTTTATCGGTGTCGATGCGCCATAATAATTGACCATAATTTTATCCACCATGGCCGGATTCGCTTTTCCCGCTCTAAGACTGGCAAAGTCGCCACTTAAATGTTCAATGGCTTTGTTCATTCTTTCCTCTGCATCTTCGATTATTTCGCTTATCATCCTTCTTCTACCTCCCTACATAGGTACCAATATCCTCACCCATCACTACTCTTAAGATATTACCATCTCTGGTTAGATCAAACACAATAATAGGTATTTTATTGTCCATACAAAGAGAAGCCGCAGTGGAATCCATAACTCCTAAGCCCCGGTTAATTACATCAATATAATCCAAGCGGGTAAATTTCACTGCTTCCTTATTAATGACCGGGTCGGAATCATAGACTCCATCAACTTTCTTGGCCATTAAAATAACTTCTGCCTCAATTTCAGCCGATCGCAAGGCTGCAGTAGTATCGGTTGAAAAATAAGGGTTTCCAGTACCAGCAGCAAAAATAACGACCCGCCCCTTTTCCAGGTGACGTATAGCCCGGCGCCTGATATATGGTTCGGCAACTTCTTTCATTTCTATTGCTGACATTACTCTAGTTACCATACCTTCTTTTTCAAATGCATCCTGCAAAGCTAAAGAATTAATAACCGTGGCCAGCATCCCCATATAATCGGCAGTAGCGCGATCCATGCCAGTGGCACTTCCAGATACGCCGCGCCAAATATTGCCGCCGCCTACAACTATAGCCACTTCCACGCCCTTGCGTGCTATCTCTACAACTTGCCGGGCAATAGAACTTATAACTCCATGTTCGATTCCATAACCCTTATCTCCTGCCAAGGCTTCCCCACTGAGTTTTAATATAACTCTTCTATATTTGGGATTTTGCAAGTAATTACCTCCCAGAAACCATTAATTCACATCAAAAAAAGGTTGCTTTATTTTTTATCCGTTTACTTGGGACATTACTTCTGCGGCAAAATCACTTTTTACTTTTTCAATGCCTTCGCCCACTTCGTAACGATTAAACCTACGAATAGCAATGTTCTCTCCAAATTTTGACACACTTTCATGGATTAATTGCTGAATGGTTTTATCCGCATCTTTAATAAAAGGCTGTTCTAAGAGGCAATGCTCCTTATAGAATTTATCAATACGCCCCTCAAGCATTTTCTCAATAACCTTTTCCGGTTTCCCCTCTTCCATTGCCTGCGCCTTGATTATTTCCCGTTCTCTATTCAGGTCTTCAACAGGTACATTTTCACGAGCCAAGTAATCTGGATTCGTGGCGGCAACCTGCATGGCTATATCGTAAGCTAGTTGTCTGAATTCATCAGTATTGCCCACGAAGTCCGTTTCGCAGTTTACCTCGACTAAAACTCCAATGCGTCCTTTACCATGTATGTAGGAAACGACAACTCCTTCACTGGCTACTCTTCCGGCCTTTTTCGCAGCCTTGGCCAGCCCTTTAGTTCTTAACTCATCAATAGATTTTTCAATATCTCCACCGGTCTCTTGTAATGCCTTTTTGCAGTCCATCATGCCTGCGCCGGTTCTCTCCCGCAATTCCTTTACCATCCCTGCTGTAATTTCCATTTTAAAACCTCCTTGAAATTTCTACATTTTAACTTTACTCATGAAAAAGGGGTGTACAGGAAAACCCATTCACCCCCCATTTAGTCTTATGCGGTAATTTGTTCTCCCTGTTTGCTTTCTAGCACTGCATCAGCTATCTTAGCTGATATTAACCTTACGGCTCTAATGGCATCATCATTTCCAGGAATCACATAATCAATTTCATCCGGGTCACAATTGGTATCAACTATAGCAACTACTGGTATATCAAGCTTCCTGGCTTCGGCCACCGCGATCTTTTCCTTACGCGGATCAACTACAAAAACCGCCCCAGGCAGTTTGTCCATATCTTTTATCCCGCCTAAAAATCTTTCCAGTCTTTCTCCCTCATTTTTGAGTTTAGCAACTTCTTTCTTGCTAAGAACCTCAAAGGCCCCTTCCGCTTCCATTCTTTCTAATTCCTTTAAGCGAAAGACGCGTTTACGAATGGTCTTATAATTGGTTAACATGCCTCCCAGCCAGCGCTGGTTGACAAAAAACATTTCACATCGTCTGGCTTCATCCTTAATTGTTTCCTGAGCTTGTTTTTTTGTACCTACAAAGAGTACCCCTTTTCCCCCTGCAACTACCTCTTTGATAAAGGCATAAGCTTCATCAAATTTTTTTACAGTTTGCTGTAAATCAATAATGTAGATACCATTGCGTTCCATATAAATGTAGGTATCCATTTTGGGATTCCATCTCCTGGTCTGATGTCCAAAGTGAACACCTGCTTCCAGAAGTTGCTTCATTGTAATTACTGACACTGACAATACCTCCTATTTGTTTTAATCCTCCGCTGCTTCATTCCTCCGGGAGACTAAAAAGCACATTCCCATCGATCCGTCAGCGTGCGTATTCATCAAGTGATAATATATCACAAGTATATAATCTTTTGCAAGGATAGCGACATATTTATGCCAAAAAATAACGAAGCTTACGCTCCGTTCATGCCGTTGACAAAAGTGAATCTCAGCATTATTTCATATACAAGCTTTTTTCTTTTGTGAAAGGTTCATAATCAAACTTACTTCTCCCTGACCCCGCTCCAACATCTGAGCTATATCGCGGACCGAATAGCCCCTCTCATGTAAGGTTCGCACAGCTAAATAAGGATGCGCCTTTTTCAAGTCTTCAATGTTAATGTCAGACTGTCTATTAGTAGTTCGCCGAACTTTTACTGCATCTGAATTACCATCTATATTCTTCTTTAATAAGTGCGGTTTAATAATCTCGGGCGTGTCTTCAGGTGATATATCTAGACTTTTCCGAATCAGCAAAACCTCATTCTCATCCAGGCAATTCATATGATTGAACGCTTCAATACCCAATTCTTGCACCATTTTAACTAAACTCTTGCTTGTTATCCCCAGTTCCTTGGCTAATTCGTAAATCCTAATTTTATTGAAAAAAATAGGCTCTTGGACAGCCTCTATTTTCTCTTCGGCATCTTCTGCATAGCTTGGTAACGGTAAGCTCAAATTGCTCACTGCGGCAATTTTGTCATCAATATCTCCAACAATAATTTTCGAAATACTTAAAGCATCCTCCATCATTCCTTCTAAATCTTGACGTACCGCTTTTGCGTCTTGAATGGTTGAGCTTAAGTCTCCCGAACAATTAGCTACCAAAGTTTTCCGATAAAAAAACCTGGATAATAAAAAGATTGCCAAAATAGTTATTAACGAAACAAAAAAGCTTGTAATATACTTTCACCGCCTATACGATAATGTCTAACTTGTCACCACGGCCTGGTTCCATATTTTTATGTTGTTCTTTACTATTCTCTCTATTGTCAGAATTTCCTTTTTTATTTCTGTCTTTTTTTGTCTTTTCTTCTTTTTCCTGTTTCTCGTGCACCAAAGCAGATTCATTCCTTAGGGTCTGATTAACGGTATGGGTGTTTTTACTTGTTTGATCCAATATTTGACTATTGAACTCCTGCTGTTTAATGTTCAACTCCTGCTGTTGAATCTGCTGTAGCTTAGCGACATCGCCTACCTTTTGAACGAGAACCTGCATATCTGTACTTCTAATGCTCATTAAATTCTCCCCCAGTCTTAAGGAACTACCAAAAAATAAACGAGTCATTTACACCGGTCTTTTTCTTAGCTCATACTTCGTTATCAAATCTTGTCCCTAAGTAAGTGATGTTAATCTGACTTCACCTTCATCAAGAATAAACTGAGCATATTTACATATATCATTAATAATATATATGGCTGACCCTATGCTTATTCTTACTCCCGGATAAGCAACTTCCAGAGCTCTCACCCGGGCCGATTTAATTCGATTTAATTCTTCTTCAAGAAAAATAATTCTTCCGTCATATGTAGCTAGTTCTTCTTTAATTTTTTTAAAATCATCTAATGTTTTTAGTAAAACCAAGCGCTTATTCTCAGGCAGACTCTGAGGAGCAATTCCCGAGCGTTGAAATGCTTGCATATTATTATTCAAGTTATCCATTATTTTTTTCTTGTCAGTCCTAATCTTAATTAAACTCTGATATTCTTCCCGATAATAGGGATTCACCCCCACCTCAACAATGGTTCGGGTTGCCAGATTAGACCCCAGTACTTTAGCCTCGACCATTTGCGCAGCCTGAACTACACCACCGACAATGGTGGCCTTTTTATCACTTACTTTAATACTGCCTCCGGCGCGCACATAGGACTGCATTATACCCTCTTTGACTATAATGTCCTGCCCGGCTTCCGCCCGAGAATTTTCAATAAAACGGGCCGTAAGATTTTCACCCGCTTTTACAAAGCCTTTAGCCCCTGATTTAATACCACCTTTGACCAAAATATTTCCACCTGCCACGACTTCTGCAGCCTCCACAAACCCCCCAACCTCAATGTCACCCTGAGCCTTAACAATAAATCCACTATTAATATTACCTCTAATTAAAACGCTGCCAATAAAATCAATATTACCTGAACTGAAATCAACATCTCCATTTAGTTGTATAACCGGAGAGACGGTAACCTTACGATCTGAAATACTAATCTGACCGTCAATCATGGCAATAAGCACGGTTCCTTCATTGTTACCAACCGTATTTTTACCTTTGGGTAAAGCAAAATCTTTTCCAGCCCGCGGTATAAGTTCATGGCCCAATACATCCATTCCGCTCTCACCTGCAAGCGGAGGAGTTCTGAGCGCCAAAATTGTTCCCTTAGTTATATTATTGACCAAACCCATCTCGCGAAAATCAATGTTACCCCCTTCATCTGCTTGGGGTAGTAATTTCTCCTTAGGATTTACAAATTTATACTCGATGATGGCATCCTTTCCATCTACCGCAGGCTTACCTTGAGCCACTAAAACCTCTATGCCCCAGTTCTTCTCCAGTAATGCCTCAACTATCTGCTTTTCATCAATACCAAAAGCTACACCTTTTTCCGCAAGTATTGATTTTGCCATTTGCAGACTACATGGAATCCCATTACCGGAAGGAGGAGTCGTCTCCAGGAAGGCTTTCATTTTATCTTTGTGAATATTAACTTTCACTGTGCCATTTACGTCTTCAATTATAATAGTAGATTCATCCAATACTATCCCTCCTTATACTAACAGATGTTTCTTTTTGCTAAGACTTCCTCGTAAGCGCAAAATAGCTTTAGTATGTAATTGAGATATCCGGGACTCTGATAATCCTAGGACAATCCCTATTTCTTTCAAAGTCAAACCTTCGTAGTAATAGAGATAAACTACTTTTTTTTCTTTATCGGGTAAACGAGCGATAGACTTTGCTAGTAGATTTTTTACCTCCTCCAATTCTACCAATTCCACGGCATCATTAGCATTATCATCCTCGAGTAGGTCAATTATTCTCTTTTTCTTATCGGTAACATCGTCACCGGAAATAAAATCATCCAAAGATATGATCGCCGTTGCAGCTAATTCTTTTACTAATATAGCCAATTCATCAATGCTGAGCCCTAATTCCATGGCTACCTCCTGATCAGTCCCGGCCCTTTCCAGCCGAGCCTCTAAGATAGCATAGGTTTTCTCAAGTTCCTTGCCCTTCTGTCGCAATGATACTGGAACCCAATCCATAGCACGCAACCCATCAATCATGGATCCCCTTATTCTAGTAATGGCATAAGTTTCAAACTTAATATTTCGTTTATGGTCATATTTTTCTATAGCATCCATTAACCCTTCAATACCATAAGACACCAGTTCATCTATTTCCACTACCGAGGACAGGTTAATCGCCAAGCGGTTGGCAACATACTTAACGATATGAGCGTAATGTAATATTAGTTCATCACGAGCTTCAATCTCGTTTTTGTCCTTATATTGAACCCAAACACTGCCCATATCTTTACCCATTTAGATTACCCGCTCCCCATGCCCTATGGTTCTTACCAACAAATCACTGGTTTCTATATCAAAGGTTATGGTGCGTCCATAGTTACCACCGATATCCTTGGCTAGCAGTTTTATTCTATTTTTCTCCAGGTACTCTTCTACAGCCTGAGCATTACGCTCACCAATTTTAAGGATATCACTCTGCCCGGAAAACTTGAACATTTGAGCCCCACCGGCAATCTTAGCCACCAAACTCGATGCAGTTGCCCCTGCTTTTTGTAGCTCTTCAATCAACATCTCCACTGCCGAATCTGCAAATTTGGCTCGAATGTTATTGTTCTTGGCCTGCAGGCTGGAAGGCAGCATAAT
Source organism: Syntrophomonas sp. (assembly GCA_028693695.1). Classification (GTDB taxonomy): domain Bacteria; phylum Bacillota; class Syntrophomonadia; order Syntrophomonadales; family Syntrophomonadaceae; genus PHAA01. The sequence continues at coordinate 7,258 of JAQUUV010000031.1, read as the reverse complement.
ATGAGCCAAACACCCTACTTTTTTAGCTCTATCCACAACACATATACCAATACATGAACCCAGACCCATAGTAATTAGTTTATCTGGAGCTTTGGCAACCTTAAGATCAGCCATGCCCACCTGTATAATGCTACTCAAACGTATCCACCCCCAGGGCTTCCAGAATGATTTCTAAAGAACCGGGGTCGGGGAGCAAAAAGAAGTTGCCCACCACTCCCTGTCCATCCCTTTTTAGTTCAGTTTCAAGTACTAGAACCTGATCTGCAACCTCGCCAAGTTGAGCCAGGACAGCATTAAGCAAAGCTCCAGCCATATCCATGCCTAGAGCCGGAACGGATGGAATAAACTTCAAATCCGTAAACATTTCTAGAGAGCCCAGATAGGTAGCAGCAAGAATATTTCCAATTTCCATAAGGGCGGAGATGTCCATATCGGAGAATCCTTCATGATTAGTAGTGCCCATCTCCCATCCCATAAGCAAATCCACAAGTGAAGCCGCCCTTTCGATCGGTAGTATAAATAGTATACTACCTGGCGCATCCCCAGAAACCTTAAGATAGAGTCCTACCACCGGAATATCAGGGCCCCCAATCAAATCTGGAACTTCTGCAAACGGCAGAATACTAACCCGGGGTACGTTCATGTCAATTCTGGAGTTGATAAGCTTGGCCAGAGCCGTAGCAGCATTACCGGCACCAATATTGCCGATTTCCCTCAGGGCATCAAGCTGCACGATTGATAGTTTATCAAAATCATCCACCAATAACTCACCTCATCCCTAAATTACCTCTATCCCCAGAAGCTTTTGCAGATCTAATAATATCAGTAGGCGATTATCCACTTTGGCAATCCCTTTAATGATCTCAGCATCTATAGAAGTATATACTTTTACGGTTTCTTCAATGTTGTCAGCGTTTATTTGCAGCACTTCTGAAACTTTATCTACAATGATACCTGCTTTCATTTCATCAAACTGAAATACGATGATTCGTTTATCATCGGCTTCACCAGCAGGAGCCAAGTTAAATTTCTTATGAAGATTAATCACCGGAATGATATTCCCCCGCAGGTTTACTACTCCTTCAATAAACTCACCCGCTCTGGGCACCCTGGTAATAGTCATCAAACGATTAATTTCCTGTACCTTCAATATATCTACTGCGTACTCTTCATTCCCCAATTGAAAGGCTACCACCTGAATTTTATCGGAGCTTGCCTCTGCATCTTGGTTAATATTTATGGTACTCTCCATTTTTTCACCTCCATTTAAAAAAGGGTGTTTAAATCTAGTATAAGACGAACATTTCCATCTCCGGCCACAATAGCTCCTGCAATGCCGGAAATTCCAACGAATAATCGTCCTAAAGACTTAATTACAATCTCCTGCTGACCAATTAAGGTGTCTACCACCAGTCCTATTTGCCTATCACCTTTGCGTACCACTACCACATACATTTCCTCATCCCGATCAAAATCACCCGGTACATTTATCAACTGGGTAAGGCGGTAAAGAGGCAGCACATTGCCCCGGAGCATTATTACCTCTTGTTTCTGAATCATTTTTATCTCTTCATTGGTTATAAGGGTTGTTTCATCAACAGAACTAAGCGGGATAGCATATATCTCATCCTTGACTGCTACCATGAGGGCTTGTATTATAGCTAAGGTCAAAGGCAACTTAATCCTGAAACGTGTTCCCAAACCCGGTTTGGAGTCAACAAAAATCTCTCCGCTCAGTGATTCAATCTTGGTTTTAACTACATCTAAGCCCACACCCCGACCGGAAACATCCGTGACATTTTTGGCAGTGCTAAAACCAGAGGCGAATAAAAGATCAATGGCCTCTTCCTTACTAAGCTGTTCCGCTTCTTTGGCGGTAATCATCTCTTTTTCAACCGCCTTATTTAATATGGTACGGACATCTATGCCGCCACCATCATCTTCCACTTCGATATAGATGTTATTGCCTTCATGCCTAGCCCGTAGAACTACGTTACCTTGAACCGGTTTCCCTTTGCTTACTCTTTCCTGGGAAGATTCCAAGCCATGATCCAGAGCATTTCTCAACAGATGCACTAAGGGATCTCCAATTTCATCAATAACGGTTCTATCTAACTCCGTTTCTTTACCCTCAATTAGGAAATCCACTTCTTTACCTAGATCCCTAGCCAAATCGCGAACCATACGCGGAAAACGGTTGAAAACCTGTTCAATCGGAACCATTCTAACTTTCATGACCACCGATTGTAAATCTGTGCTTATCCGATCTATCTGTTCAATAGTCTCATTTAAGTCGGATACCTTTTGGGTTGCACCAATTTGCTCCAGGCGACCCTTGTGCATTACCAGCTCTCCCACCAAGTTCATTAGCTGATCCAGACGGTCAATATCAACCCGGACGGTCTGCTTTACTTTGTGAGCCTGAACCTTATTAGAATTAAGCTCCGCCGAATTCCCCTGACTTTCCTCTGTATTTTGAACCTGTTTCCCAGATGGCTTTTCTGCTGGAGCCGAGTCAAGATTCAATTCCTTGATCTCTACAGCTTTAATTTCGGATATGTGCTTAACCTTTTCCATAACTGTGTTTATATCATTCTTGGTCAGGTAAACTATTTCAAAAGTTCCTTCAAATTTACCTTCATCCAAATCCTGAGCTGAAGGTATTGATTTTACTATCTCTCCCTCTTCTTCTAAGGCCTTGAAGACCATAAATGCGCGGACCGCTTTCATAATACAGGATTGTTCCACCTCGACTTTAAGGTATTGAACAAGAAATTCCTGGCTTATCGCTTCCTTGAATACCGCTATATCATAATCATTAAAAATAAATGAGTGACCCTCATTTCCCAACCCTGGTAAGGAAGGATTATTTTGTTTAGATTCAACTACCAACTCTTTCTCAGCAACTGCAGCCGCTTCATAATTACCCGATTTAATATTTCCCAAAATGGATATTAGATCCGTATTGTCCATCATGCCCTTGCCGGATTTTTCAATATTATCGACCATCAACTGAAGTCTATCAAAACACTGAAATAGTGTATCAACTACCCGAGAATTAACTCTTAGTGTTCCCGCTTTTAAATCCGCCAGTACATTCTCCATATGATGGGTTAGATCAGCTACATCATCAAAACCCATAGTTGATGACATTCCCTTCAAGGTATGGGCTGCACGAAAAATTTCATTTAATCCTGATGAATCAGAGGGGTCTTTTTCTAGTTCCAATAGCCGTGCATTTAGGCTCCCCAAATGTTCCTTGCTTTCTTCCAGGAACACGTCTAGATACTGTGACATATCCATTTTCAATATCCATCACCTCCTTAATAATTTGACATGAGGGTTGATAAATCTATTGCAACATATTAATCACTTCATCACTTATATTCCATAGAGGTACCACTTTATCAACTAGCCCCGATTCAATGGCTACTTTGGGCATACCGTATACAACACATGTAGATTGATGTTCAGCGATAACCTTAGCACCTTTGTCTTTTATATGCTTAAGCCCAGCCGTTCCATCCTTGCCCATACCAGTCATTATCACACAAACAATATCCGACCAGAATTGCCCGGCTACTGATTGCAACATTTGATTAACAGAGGGTCTATGCCCACCCTGAGGTGGTTCCTGGGTAAGCTTAATATGCAATTCCTTTTTCTGGGCTTCCTTATTAGCCAAAACATTTAAATGGAAATTACCCGGCGCAATATATGCACAACCAGTCAATACCTCTTCCCCATCTTCAGCCTCTTTCACCTTTATCTGCGAAAGAGAATTCAAGCTCTCCGCCAAAGACTTAGTGAACCCGGACGGCATGTGCTGAACTACCAGTATTCCTGCATTGATGTTGGCAGGTATTTTCGGCAATACCTGATGCAAGGCTTTAGGCCCGCCCGTAGATGTGCCTATAAGCACCAGTTTATTTAACTGCCGTTTCGAATAAATAACCTTTTCTCCGTTTACAGGCGATGAAATAGGATTAAAGTCCGATATAGTATTAATATTCGGCAAGTTTTTCTTAGTACCTGCTGCAATTTTAATTTTTTTCAAAATATCATCGCTCATTTTATCAATATCTAGCGATATTTGTCCGGAGGGCTTCGCAATAAAGTCTATGGCCCCCAAATGCAATGCTCTGATAGTATGTTCAGCACCGCTTTGGGTCAGACTACTCAACATGATGACTGGAAGCTGATTGCTGGTCATTATCTTTTCCAGGGTTTGCATCCCATCCATAACCGGCATCTCTATATCCAGGGTCACGACGTCCGGCTTCAAATGGTCAATTTTTTGCATAGCATCCTGACCATCACGAGCAGTTGCGATAACAATCATCGTTGGATCACTATTAATGATATCACTTAGCACCTTGCGCATTAAGGCAGAATCATCCACCACCAGAACTTTAATGAGTTCCATGGTTATATAAGCCCCTTCCGAATCCATTCCCGTTGTTTTTCAAATATATAGCTTATTATCCTATCCCTTTGTCCTTCACTAATTTCCGTAAATTCGAGTATTACTTTACTGGTAGCTCCCTCTTTCTTAGGTTTCTCCAAAATACGCAACAATTTAGCTTTACAAAATAACGGGGTAGGACCCGGCAGAGCTATCTCTAATTCTACCATCTGTCCCTCTTCGACTGGGTCAAGCGTAACAAAAAGCAATCCCCCACCGCTAATATCTACAGTTTCACCTACATAGGGTTTCTCATTCTTACCGGAGCTAATTGCCCGGAAACGCATAGCCAGCTTGGTTGGAACTCTTACCCACTGACGACGCTGTATCTCAACAAATTTATCAGGTTTTACTACTACCAGAACCGGAAAGGGATCCAAGTGGCGGGCCACAATTACCGTTTTAAACACAAATGATTTGCCTTTGAAAAACATATTTATATTGAGGTGCTGACGTACTCTAAGTGGTAAAAGTTCCCCTTTCCTCATAGGAACTGCAACATGTAAATGCTCAGCGGTAACTTCTTCTATACGGCTGGCCATAAATTTATAGTCAGTACCCTCTTCATCGACCGATATTTCAATTAGTTGATTAATCCTAAAATCTTTCGCTTGCATAATGCACCTCCATATGATTAATTACAGGCGGGCAAATCCGGTAAGCTTTTTGATAAAGCCTTTAATTCCGCCATTTCTTGCAGGTAAGACCGGAGTCCGGGCCCCATCGTTTTCCAACAATCTTTCAGCAATATCCGTTATGTTTTGGGCGGCCAGACTATTGGGAAATGCCTCTGCAAATGCCTCCTGACGCCTGATTCCCTGTTCTACATGGTAGTCTTGTACGATATAACCCAAAATGTTTATATTCAGAGCCAGAAACTTTTCGCTGACCAGTTTGAATTTTTGGGCAACTAGAATACCCTCTGATTCCCTAGCTACGCGATTTACCACCAGATAAATATTACCGTTAAATCCATATCTATTGACACTTTTAACAACTCCGTAAGCATCCGTCAAAGAAGTGGGTTCAGGAGTAGTCAGAACAATGACATCGTCACCGGCCAGAAGAAACTTCACTACGTTGTTAGATATGCCCGCGCCTGTATCAACCACCATGTAATCATAATCGCCGTCCAATTTACCCATTTCTACAAGAATGCGCTTCATTTCCTCCTCTTGTAAATTGGCCAATTCATTCATACCCGATCCTCCGGGTATTATCTTTAAGCCTCCAGGACCATTAATAATTATGTCTTTCAGCGGTTTCTTATCCCGTATCATATGATAGAGATTGTATTTTGGAACCAGCCCTAGCATTATATCTATATTCGCCATACCTAGGTCAGCGTCCATAATTAATACCCTTTTACCCATTGCGCATAGCTTCAAGGCTAGGTTAAGAGCCAGGGTGCTCTTACCTACTCCGCCTTTACCGCTGGAAACAGATATAACGCGGGTGTGTCTTATCTCTTTTCCCAAATCAGCTTCAATTTGGTTGCGAAGGTTTAATGCCATCTCCCTGAGCTTATTGGCTTGATCCTTCATAAGGCTTCACCCTTCCCCATAACCATCCGAGCAAATTTGAATGAATCCGGAACCTCTATGTCGTCCGGAACATTTTGCCCGGTAGTGAAATAAGCCACAGGTTTCTTAATTTCACTAATTATATTCAAAATCTGACCATAACAATTGGTTTCATCCAACTTAGTAAAAATCAGCTTATCCACACCTATTCTATTAAACTCATGATATATATTTAACAAATCAGAACTGGCAGTATTACCACTTAACACTAGAATAGTTTCATCGGCCCCGGCAATATCCAAAAATTCATGCAGTTCTTCCATGTGTTCGTGGTTATAAGGACTACGCCCGGCGGTGTCAACAAATATAATATCCTTGTCGCGATAAGATTCTATTGCTTCTCCCAGGTCAGCCGGACTGAAGACTACTTTGATGGGAACCCCAATAATATCGGCAAAGGTTTTCAATTGCTGAGCGGCTGAGACCCGATAGGTATCCAAGGTGATAAACGCCACCTGGCGTGAATCGATAAAAGTAAGGTTGGCAGCCAGTTTAGCAATGGTAGTGGTCTTCCCCACCCCGGTTGGGCCTACCATTACCACTACCCGAGCCCCATCTCCATCAGTACATTCTATGGGCTTAATTTCATCTAAAAATCCCTGCAAGGTATGGAGACACACATCTTTAACCCAATTATAATCTCCTTTGCCATCCGGTAATTGACCCTCCACACTATTTGCCATTCTCAGTGCTATCTCTTGATCAACATGATTGTTTATTAATGTTTTATAGAATTCTTGAACTGGCTGGGATATGCCTTTTATAAGTTCAACTTCATACATTTTGCCCTTAATATCAGCCATAATATCATTCATCTTATACATCTCTTGTAATAACTGTACTTCCTGTTCACCTACTGGGTTGGAATTGGAATTCGGAGCCTGCTCCGGCTCCGAAGCTGAAGCAAGCGGGTTACTTTCCAAAGGAACCATCCGCAATTTATCCCTTTCTACCCTCATATCATCATCTACGGCAACAGTTAATTCAACCCTCGTTCTGGTAAAGAAGCCTAGAAAGCCCCCCTTCTTCACCTGACGCGAACTTAGAATAATGGCATCCCGGCCCATTTCTTTTTTAGCCTGTTTAAAGGCAGCCTGAAAATCATCTGCTATATACTTTTTAATTTTCATATCGACACCATCCCGACAACTTCAACGTCAACACCTGCCTCTATTTCATTATAAGAGAGAACCGTCAGATTGGGTATAAA
>JAQUUV010000030.1:13034-14707 GCA_028693695.1 Syntrophomonas sp. | reverse complement strand
TTTCTGGCACTGCCTCATGGCCTATCAGTGCCGATGGTTAAGGAACTCAGCGGAGCAGGTATCAAATGTGTGGATTTAGGGGCGGATTTTCGCCTTAAAGATAAAAAGGTTTATGAGAAATATTATGAAATCGTCCATGAGGCTCCGGAAATGCTGGCCGATGCTGTTTATGGTTTGCCGGAACTCTATCGGGACAAAATAAGAAAAACAGCTATCGTTGCTAATCCTGGTTGTTTTCCCACCTCGGCCATTCTACCATTGGCTCCGCTTCTAAAAGCGAGGGTGGTGGAGAGCCGGGGGATTATAGTCGATTCCAAGAGTGGTGTAACCGGGGCCGGTAAGGCTCTGAAGGCCAGTAGTCACTTCTGCGAGGTAAATGAAGGTATAAAAGCTTATGGAGTGGGAAGCCATCGCCACGGCCCGGAAATCGCTCAGGAACTCAGTGTGGCGGCTGGGGAAACCGTGGGGATGATATTCACACCGCACCTGGTGCCGATGAACCGGGGCATACTGAGTACCTGCTATTGCCGTTTGAGACCCGGGGCCAGGGCGGAGCAGGTTAGAGAGGTATTAGAGGACAAATACAGGAATGAGTACTTTGTAGATGTTTTGCCGGATGGGGTTATGCCACACACCAAATGGGTTTATGGTAGTAACTTTGTGCAAATTGGTGTTTATGCCGATGATGAGAGTGGCAATGTGATTCTAGTGTCTGTACTGGATAATCTATGTAAAGGTGCTTCTGGTCAAGCCATCCAGAATCTGAATCTGATGTTGGGAATAGCAGAAAGCAAAGGTTTGTGCGGTGCGGGCGTACACCCATAGAGGCCAAATGGAAATAAATAACAAAAGATTATGAGATAAGCAAATGCTTAGAAACCTAATTTAGAACACAATACGGAGGAATATAGGATGAAAATTATTGAAGGATCAATTACCGCTCCCCAGGGTTTTTTAGCCCAAGGTGTTGAAGCGGCAATTAAGAAAGCAGATAAAAAAGATGTGGCAATTATCTATTCAACGCATAAATGTAATGCTGCCGGAGTTTTCACCACCAATAAGGTACGGGCAGCATGTATAGATATAAACCGTTCCCACTTAGAGGACGGTCAGGCTCAGGCGATAGTGGTTAATAGCGGCAACGCCAATGCCTGTACGGGTAAACAGGGATGGGATGATACCTTAAGCATGGCACGTATTACTGCCGATCTATTACACATTAGTTCACGGGATACACTGGTGGCATCGACTGGTGTAATAGGGGTAACTATGCCCATGGATAGTATAGCCAAGGGAATTCAGGCGGCGGCAGCATCGCTGTCCGAAGCAGGTGGGCCTAATGCTGCACAGGCAATCATGACCACCGACCTGACTAACAAGGAAATAGCGGTAGAGCTTAACATAGGTGACAAAGTGGTTCGGATAGGTGCTATTGCCAAGGGTTCAGGCATGATTCACCCCAATATGGCTACCATGCTGGGCTTTGTCACTACTGATGCTGTGATTAGCAGCAAATGTTTAGAGAAAATGTTGCGTGATTCCTGCGATCGGTCTTTTAACATGATAAGTGTAGATCGGGATACCTCTACCAATGATATGCTCGTGATCCTGGCGAATGGACTGGCGGGCAACCCTATGATAGACGATGCCCAAAGTAAGGATTACCAGATTTT
>JAQUUV010000030.1:10112-12934 GCA_028693695.1 Syntrophomonas sp. | reverse complement strand
GGGAATAGAAGTGATTAAATCAGCAATGGAAAAGGCGGAGATATTAGTTGAGGCTCTGCCCTATATTAAGGAATTTTCCGGAAAACGCGTGGTAATCAAATATGGTGGAGCTGCCATGCAGGATTGCGCATTGAAACAGAAGGTTATGCAGGATATTGTACTGATGAAGTATGTGGGTATGCACCCTATCGTAGTCCATGGCGGAGGTCCGGACATTAATGCCATGCTGAAAAGGCTGGATATTAAGAGCAGTTTTATTGATGGGTTGCGAGTTACTGACCAAGAAACTATGGAAATCGTGGAAATGGTCCTGGGCGGCAAAGTGAATAAGGAAATCGTAACCGGGCTTAATGCCAGCGGTGGCAAGGCCATTGGTATCTCTGGCAAAGACGGCGGATTGCTGGAAGCCCGGGCCATAGATGATACAGGTAAAATGGGCTATGTAGGGGAAGTCTGCCAGGTCAACCCCCAGGTCATTGAGACTTTGATTGAAAATGGCTATATACCAGTGATCGCTCCGATTGGGATAGATAAAGATCAGCAAAGCTATAATATTAATGCCGATTTGGCAGCTGCAGCTCTTGCAGTAGCCCTTAAAGCCGATAAACTAGTTCTGCTCACTGATGTACCTGGTCTTTTGCAGAACCCGAAGGATAGTGACAGCCTGATATCGGTGCTCAAAGTAAGCCAGGTTCCTGAATATATAGCCAATGGAACCATAGCCGGAGGAATGATACCGAAGGTCAAATGTTGCGTGGAGGCGGTTACCGGCGGGGTAGGGAGAACCCATATAATTGATGGTAGAGTGCCTCACTCCATACTTCTGGAAATCTTCACCGACGAAGGAGTAGGAACCATGGTAATCAACGAATAAAATAATTGCAATAAGTTGATAAGTGGGGTGACAGGCACCTCCAGATACCGAAGGGAGATTGAGTTATGACTAATAAAGAAATCATGAATAAAGGACAAGAATACGTAATGAATACCTATAACCGCTTCCCCATAGCCCTGGTTAAGGGCAAAGGCTCCTACGTGTGTGATGCCGATGGCAAGGAGTATCTGGATTTCCTGGGAGGAATTGCGGTATGTGTCCTAGGGCATAGTGATGAAGCCTTACAGGCTGCGTTACGGGAACAGGCCGCGAATTTGTGGCATGTTTCCAATATCTACTGGATTAAGCCCCAGGTGGAACTGGCTGAGAAGCTGGTGAAAATATCGGGACTGGGTAAGGCCTTCTTCTGCAACAGTGGGGCTGAAGCCAACGAGGCGGCCATAAAGTTGACCCGTAAATATTTTTATCGGAAGCAGGAAGCGAATAAGAACGAGATTATCGTTTTCAAGGAATCCTTTCACGGGCGAACCCTGGCTACCGTAACCGCGACTGGCCAGCGCAAATATCAAGAAGGCTTTGCGCCGCTGCCGGAGGGTTTTGTTTATGCCGATTATAATGACCTTGGTTCGGTAGAGAAGCTAATTACCGAAAATACTGCCGCCATAATGTTGGAAGCAGTTCAGGGTGAAGGCGGTGTCCATCCCGCCGACCGAAAATTCCTGCTGGAATTACGGCGCATCTGCAACCGTGAAGGCATACTGTTGATATTTGATGAGGTGCAGTGCGGAATTGGCCGAACCGGGACTTTCTTTGCCTACCAGTCCTACGGGGTGAACCCGGATATCGTCACCTTAGCCAAGGGCTTGGGGGGAGGCTTTCCCATAGGGGCCATGTTGGCAACGGATGAGGCAGCAAGTGGTTTTGCACCTGGTGATCATGCATCTACTTTTGGCGGAAATCCTTTGGGTACTGCAGTGGGTAACATCTTGGTGAAAACTGTGTCAGCTCCGCAATTCATGGAAAATACTAAAAAACTGGGAGAATATTTGCAGGAGAGTCTTAACAAAATAGTGGATAACCGTATAATAGAGGTTAGAGGTTTGGGCCTGATGCTGGGTGTGGAATTTAATGCAGAAATAAAGGAACTGGTGCAAATTTGCATGCAAAAGGGTTTGCTCCTCATCGGAGCAGGTCCGCGGGTCGTGCGATTCGTACCCCCCTTAAACATAAACCAGAAGGAAATCAACCAGGCGGTGGCCATATTTAAAGAAGCTCTGCAGGAATGGGAATAAATAAAGGGGGATTGGTGAGGCATGGACATCAGTGATAAACTTAAAGGCCGGGATTTTATAAGCATTCACGATTTTAGCGAGGCCGAGGTAGCCTATATACTAGAAGTGGGATTGGAACTGAAGAAGGAACAGAAAAAGGGGATAGCCCACCCAATCTTAGCTGGAAAAACGCTGGGTATGATTTTTCAGAAGGCTTCCACTCGTACTCGGGTTGCTTTCGAGGTAGGTATGTATCAGCTGGGAGGCCATGCTCTTTTTCTCAGCCCCAGGGATATTCAAATTGGTCGGGGAGAGACTATAAAAGATACGTCCCTAGTGTTATCCCGGATGCTGGATGGCATTATGATTCGCACCTTTGGTCATGAAGAGGTTTTGGAAATGGCGCGCTGGTCTTCAGTACCGGTTATAAACGGCTTGACCGACCTTTTACATCCTACCCAGGTAATTGGGGATATGATGACGATTCACGAACACAAAGGCGGGTTGCGGGGTCTAAAACTGGTCTTTATTGGCGATGGGAATAATGTTGCCCATGAACTTCTTTTTGGAGGCGCTAAGGTAGGAATGGACGTGACTATTGCTTGCCCGTGGGGGTTTGAGCCGGATAAAGAAGTTCTGAAATCGGCCCAGAAGGATGCCCTTGAAACCGGAGCCAAGCTGGAGGTAGTGGAGGATCCCTGGAAGGCAGTAAAAGG
>JAQUUV010000030.1:6221-10012 GCA_028693695.1 Syntrophomonas sp. | reverse complement strand
ATGAATGGACAAGGTAGTGTTAGCCTATTCGGGAGGACTGGATACATCAATAATTATACCCTGGTTAAAAGAGAACTATGGATATGAAGTTATAGCCTTTTGTGCCAATGTTGGGCAGGGAGAAGAGTTGGAGCCAGTCAGGGACAAGGCTTTGAAGTCAGGAGCATCGAAGGTCTATATTGAGGATCTGGTGGAGGAATTTGTTACTGATTATGTTTTTCCGGTACTCAAAGCTGGTGCCATCTACGAGAAGAAATATCTGCTGGGAACCTCCTTCGCTCGGCCCCTCATGGCGAAAAAGATGGTGGAGATCGCTCTCAAAGAAGGCGCAGTAGCCATCTGCCACGGAGCTACCGGCAAAGGTAATGACCAGGTGCGATTTGAACTAGGGGTTAAGGCATTTAATCCGAATCTTAAGGTTATAGCCCCTTGGAGGGAATGGAGTATCAGATCTCGCGAAGAAGCTATAGACTATGCAAATAGTCACGGCATAGACATACCGGTGAGCAAAGAAAAAATATACAGCAGTGACCGTAATATTTGGCATATATCGCACGAGGGCGGCGATTTGGAAGATCCGGCTAACGAGCCTCAGAATCATCTCTATATGCTGACCGTCCCCCCGGAGGAAGCCCCGGATCAACCAGCTTACGTAGAGGTTGGTTTCCAGGCCGGTATCCCGGTGTCCATTGACGGGCAAACTTACCCTCCTGTGGAGCTGCTTACGGAGCTAAACCGCATAGGAGGAGCCAATGGCGTAGGAATCGTTTCCATGGTGGAAAATCGCCTGGTAGGTATGAAATCGCGGGGCGTATATGAGACTCCGGGCGGAACCATACTCTATACCGCTCATGAAGAGTTGGAACGACTGACTCTGGATCGGCGCACCCTGCAATTCAAGGAGCAGGTAGCTCTTAAGTATGCGGAACTAGTTTACGATGGCAACTGGTTCTCCAAGCTGAAAACTGCCCTGGATGCTTTCGTGGATGTAACCCAGGAGACGGTTACCGGCAGTGTACGGGTTAAGCTTTACAAAGGCAGTTGTACAGCAGTTGCTTCCCGTTCACCTTATTCGCTTTATAGCGAGGAGTTGGCTACCTTTGGTGCGGACGAAATTTATAGCCAGAAAGATGCTGAAGGATTTATTAATCTTTTCGGACTGCCCCTAAAGGTGCAAGCCCTGCTGAATAGAAAGATAGGGGCTATCAAGGAATAAACGAGGCAGAATACTCCGAGGATTTTTTGTGCTAGACAAGGCGTCACCCTCCGGGCACTACTGGTGCTCCCTAGCGGTCGCCAATAATGTTGCAAAGCGCGGTAATACTGGAGGTATTATCGCGTTTTAATAACGAAGTATGGCGCGAAAAAGACCGGAGTAAATGACTGGGTTATTTCTTGAAAGTCCCTCAATTGCGAGAAGTAGAAAAATTTATTGTAGTAAAATAAAAAAATAGTGTAATATAGTCATGCGAAAATAACAGAGTAGGAGAAATCCCACTCTGTTATTTTTTCCTCAAATATTAAAATTTGCGAATGACATAAAAATAAAAAAATCAAGTCTACCAATTAAAAAAATAACGATATATACTACATATGGTGGTGCCAAATAGAATGGACCATATATATAGTGCTATGGTGCTATAGTCTATAGGACGTAGGGAGGATTTATTATGGATATTAGCAAGATTAAAAAAAGAGATGGCCGCTTAGAACCCTTTGCAAAAGAGAAGCTGGTGGATGCCATATTCAAGGCTGCCCGTGCGGTAGGGGGCAAAGACTATCAGATTGCTCAGGATCTGGCCGAAAAAGTTATTGAAATCGCCCAGTATGTTGATGATGATGAAGTGGCTACCGTAGAAGGAATACAGGACTTGGTGGAAAAAGTTCTGGTTAAAAACGGGCATTATAAGACTGCCAAAGCCTATATTCTCTACCGGAAACAGCATGAAACTATACGCAATGCTGATCAGCTGGTACTTAACAATCAGATAATTGCCAACTACCTGGGCCGAAACGATTGGCGGGTAAAGGAAAATTCCAATATGACTTACTCACTGCAGGGGATGAATTTCCACCTTTCGTCGGTCATTGTGTCTCAGTATTGGCTGGATCAGATTTATAGCCCCCAGATGAAAGAAGCCCAAAACAGCGGGGATTTACACATTCATGACCTGGGAATTCTAGGTGTGTACTGCGTGGGTTGGGATATCCGAGATTTACTGCTGGAAGGCTTCAAAGGAGTTCGGGGCAAGGTTGCCAGCGGTCCGGCCAAGCATTTCCGCTCCATATTGGGCCAGATCGTTAATTTCTTCTTTACCCTGCAGGGTGAGGCCGCAGGTGCACAGGCTTTCTCAAACTTTGATACCCTTTTGGCCCCCTTCATACGCTATGATGAACTGGACTATAAGCAGGTAAAACAGGGGTTGCAGGAATTTGTTTTCAATATGAACGTCCCTACCCGGGTAGGCTTCCAAACCCCATTTACAAATGTTACCATGGACCTGAAGGTGCCAGAATTCATGAAAAATGAACCGGTTATTATCGGCGGCAAATATTTGGATGAAACTTACGGCGAATTTCAGGCCGAAATGGATACATTTAATCAGGCCTTTGCCGAGGTAATGATGCAAGGGGATGTTGAGGAGCGGGTTTTTACCTTCCCCATTCCCACCTATAATATAACTGAAGATTTTGACTGGGAGAATCCCAGCTATAATAAAATTTGGGAGATGACCGCCAAATACGGTATACCCTCCTTTTCGAATTTCATCGGTTCGGACATGAGTCCCGAGGATGCCCGCAGCATGTGCTGTCGCTTGCGGCTCGATAATCGTGAGCTTAAGAAAAGAGGGGGCGGACTTTTTGGTGCCAATCCATTAACCGGGTCTATCGGAGTAGTTACGATAAACATGAGCCGTTTAGGTTATCTTTCCAAGAGTCAGGAAGACTATTTCAACCGCCTGGCCGACATTATGGATATGGCCCGGGATAGCCTGGAAATAAAGCGTAAAATGCTGGAGAGCCTTACCGAATACGGACTTTATCCCTATTCCCAATTCTACCTGCGGGGGGTCAAGGAGGGCTTTGGACAATACTGGAAGAACCATTTTTCCACCATCGGACTAGTAGGCATGAACGAATCCTGCCTTAACTTCCTGGGTCACGATATTGGCAGTGAGGCCGGTCTGGAATTCACTCGTGAGGTTATGAACTTCATGCGTGAACGACTGATTACCTACCAGGAAAAAACCGGTAACATATTTAATCTGGAAGCGACGCCAGCCGAAGGGGTTTCCTACGGGATTGCCCGCAAGGACAAAGAAAGCTACCCGGAAATAATTGTAGCTAATGAGGACGAAGTGAAAAACGGTGCTGAACCCTATTATACAAACTCAACCCAATTACCGGTCAACTATACCGATGACCTGTTTACCGCCCTGAAGATACAGGATGACCTGCAGGTTCTATATACGGGAGGAACGACCTTCCATATCTTCCTGGGTGAAGCAGTTTCTTCGATAAATGGGGTTAAGAAACTGGTGAAAAAAGTTTGTGACCAGTTCAGTCTGCCGTATTTCACCATTACGCCAACTTTCAGTATATGCCCAAAACATGGCTACATCAAAGGGGAGAACTTTGAATGCCCGGTGTGCGAAGCCGAAGGAGTAAAAACGTCCTGTGAAGTTTACTCCCGGGTGGTGGGTTACCTGCGCCCGGTAGATCAGTGGAACGCCGGCAAACAGGAAGAATATAGGGAGAGGAAGACCTTCGATTCTGCGGTGAGATAGGTT
>JAQUUV010000030.1:0-6121 GCA_028693695.1 Syntrophomonas sp. | reverse complement strand
TTTATTATAGATATCCGGCATCATAATGAGCGCAGTATAACTCAGCCTGATAACGAAATACTGGTTAGGGGTCCCCGGGAAGGTTTTACTGAAACCCTGACTACCAACCTGCCATTACTCCGCAGGTGTGTGAAGAGCCCCAATTTGATGTTTGAACCTATGAAGATAGGGCGAATTACTGCTACCGACATCTCGGTTGCATATATTAAGGGTATTGCTTCTCCCGATCTGATAAACGAAGTTAAACAGCGCCTGCAGCGCATCGATATTGACGGAATCCTGGAAAGCGGATACCTGGAGGAATTTATCGAGGACAATCCCTATTCTCCATTCCCCCAGATAATGCATACCGAACGCCCGGACCGGGTAGCCGCCGCCCTCCTGCAGGGAAGAATTGCGATTTTTACGGACGGCACGCCTTTTGTCCTAATCGTACCAGCCGAGTTTACTTCATTCCTTACAGCACCAGAAGATTACTATGAGCGTTTTCTGGTTGGAACTGCCATACGGTGGATAAGGATGGTTGCATTTGCCATTTCCCTGGTGCTCCCATCTATTTATATTGCCGTTACTACTTTTCATGTGGAAATGATACCTACCCGGCTGCTAATAAGTATAACCTCCTATCGGCAGGGATTGCCGTTCCCGACGCTTATGGAAGCCTTCATGATGGAGTTGACTTTCGAGATTTTGCGGGAAGCCGGAGTGCGACTGCCCCGTTCCATTGGCCAGGCGGTGAGCATAGTAGGGGCTTTGGTTATTGGCCAAGCTGCGGTTCAGGCCGGGATTGTCTCTCCCTTGATGGTCATCATCGTGGCATTTACAGGCATCGCTTCCTTTGCTTTTCCTTCTTATAATCTGGGTATAAGCATACGCCTGCTGCGTTTTCCCCTGATGCTGTTAGCCGGATTACTGGGGTTATTTGGGATGATGTTTGGGATAATTTTAATAAGTATTCATGTGGCCGGGCTGCGTTCCCTGGGAGTGCCCTATTTGTCGTCCCTGGCGCCGCTGCACCTGACCGATTTAAAAGACGTGCTGGTACGGGCACCCTGGTGGGCTATGGACGAGCGCCCAGCCGGAATTAGTAAAATTAACCGCCGGCGTCAGGCTCTAAACCTTAAACCAGCTCCTCCACCGATTAAGAATGGAAAAAAAAGGGGGGGGATTAGATGATTCGCCGTATAGTCATCGTCTTCCTGCTGGTTCTGAACCTCTTAATGGTGTCCGGCTGCTGGGATCGAAATGAACTGGAAGATCTGGGAATAGTAAGCGGAGTAGCCATAGAGCAGGGCAGCGAGGGGAGGATCCGGGTCATCATGCAGACCATTAATACCGCAGCTTTAGCCAAAGGTACCGGCGGCAAAGGCGTGGAATTTGAAAAAGCCTACCGCAATGCAGTGATTGAGGGAGATACGCTTTATGATGCGTTAAATGGAGTGACTAAGTTAGTAGCCACCAAACGTAATCTATCCCATACCACTTTGTTTATTGTATCAGAAGACTTGGCACGGGAAAGAGGAGTACACGACATTGTGGACTTTTTGGAACGGGATCCGCAAATCCGGCTCGACTCCTGGTTTATCGTAGGAAGGGGCAACCTGATAAACCTGCTGGATGTGCCGGGAAGAATAACTACCACTCCCGCCAACCGCATTAGCCAAATTATTAAATATCGTAATGAATCTTTTGCATATGCCCCCGTTAATCTGGAGGAATTCATTAGGTTATTGCAGAGTGAAAGCACCCAGCCCTATACGGCGGTGGTAGAGAGCCAGCCCAACGCCTCCCTTCCCACCGACCAGGGTCATGGAATACTAGATGGCAGTGTTCCGGAACCGTTGAATAATACTACCATGAATGGCACCGCCGTATTCAAGCGAGATAAAATGGTGGGATGGTTAAATAAGGATGAGAGTCGAGGGCTCCTGTGGTTGAGGGGGGAGGTAAAGGGGGGGATTATCGAGATTCCCATTCCAGAAAAAGAGGGTAAAAAAGCCGTGACAACCATATTGTATGCAAAATGCAAGCTGCAGCCTGAAATCAGGGGCGGACAGGTTTATATTACGGCCAGGATTGAGGTGAAAAGCTACCTGGAAGACAACCAGGCAGGAGTCAAAGTTGATCAGCCTGAAGAAATGAATAGATTAGAAGCTGCCCAGGGTGAAGAGGTGAAACGTGAGGTTGAAGCTGCCCTGCAAAAAGCCCAGCAGGAATACAAGGTGGATGTTTTCGGCCTGGGGGAGGCGGTGCACCGCAAGTACCCGGACGATTGGCGCCAGTTACAAAGTGAATGGCCGGATTTATTTCCCGAGGTACAGGTAGATATTCAGGTCAAATCCTTAATCGAGCATACAGCTTTAATCGGTAATTCGCCGGAGCCTGGTCAGAAATAAAACATGTTGGAGGAGCTTGCTTTGATCATCGCGGTCAGCCTCGCATATTTAGGTATCATCTTCATCCAGGTGCCCTACATGGTGAAAAATGCATTATGGCCGGAGCTGGCGGCGTTTAGTTTTTTGCTGGTGCTGGCCATGGTCTATAGCTTTGGCCTGTTGCTTAACTGGCAGCTTCCCAATCTCATAGACGGGTTAAAGTTACTATTTATCCCGGTGACCCAATTTATGGAGCAGATGTTGGGGTAACAAGGCAAATATGAGGACAATTTCAAGCCGTTAGGTAGGAGGTGTGTCCCCTGACCTTAGTATTTACGAAAGGATTGACCTAAATGAAGAGTAGTAACGGTCTATACAAAACTGATACCTATTCGATAATGGGCTTGCTAGTAAACCTGGTAGGCACAACCGCAGTTTTGTTTGTTTCCTCTTCGACATGCAAAATCGCCCGTCAGGATGGATGGATGGCAAGCATTATAGCTGCTTTGTATGGAGTCTATGTGGTTTATGTCGTTTATCGGCTGGGTATCTTATTCCCTGGTAAAACTTTTATGGAGTATCTCCCTTTAATACTGGGAAAAGCAGCCGGAAAAGTGCTGGGAGTGTTTTATATTATATTCATGTTTTACTTAGTCTCCTCAGTTTTAAGAGAAGCTATGGCCTTGTTTTATGGAACCGGTGCATACAAATTTACTCCCCCAATAGTATTGGCTATCTCGTTTATATTTGTCACAACTTACAGTGTATTTTCCGGCTTCGAGGTAATCAGCCGTACCATGAGTATATACTGGCTGGTAATTGGTATAGTCTTTACAACGACTATCGTGCTGGCTATGCCCCATATGAAGCTGGAAGCTCTGCTTCCCGTTGGGGAAGCCGGGCTTGCCAACACCTTAAAAAGCACCATGATACCCTTTGTTTACTGGGGTGAACTATTCCTCCTGGGTATGATATTACCCTATGCCCCAAGTCCCCGGGCAGGGCTTATCGCTGGAATTGCAGCCAGTCTAGCGATAACATTCTTTATGACGAGTATGACCGTAGCCATGGTGACGGTTCTGGGAGTGGCAACAACCATTCGATCTACATATGCTCCCTTCTTTCTCGGCGTCTTCATACAACCCATCGGGATTAAGATTTTCTTGTTGTGCATGTGGGTAGTGGCCTTTTGGGGAAAAATTATGCTTATACAGTTTATGATTAGCAACGGAATCTCGCAAATATTGAATTTGAAATCTTATCATTATGTAGTTTTGCCCGTGGCAGCTTTAGTACTGGTGCTTTCATTTAGCTTCTATAAAAATATTCCTGATATGCTGACGGGTATACCCCAAACTTTCCCAGGGGTGGCACTGGTTTTTGAATACCTAATCCCTACGTTTTTGTTGGTTATTGCCTTAATTAGAGTGAAAATAGGGATGAAAACGAGCTCTAACCAAGCTAACGAAGTATCATCGAACACCTGATTATCATGGGCTCAGAATTTGTAATTGGTTTATATTAAACTGTGGGATTCACTTATGCCGCTTCAACTCTTAATGTCTCAACTGTGGCCATTTCTTCTATTCAATTATGGTATAATCTTTGTTAGCTGGATACTAATTGTTTTTCATGAGTAAGTATTCCAGAGAATAACTTAGATAAGGCGATTATCCGATATGAAATATGCAGGGATGATCAAACAGAGTCTGGTGGATTACCCCGGGGAAATAGCTGCGGTGCTTTTTACTCGAGGGTGTAATATGCGGTGCCCGTTTTGTCACAACCCAGACCTGCTGGTGAAACCGAAGATACTGGTAAAACCGATAGATATAGAAGAAGTGCTGGAATTTCTAGTGGTCAGACGGAGCTTCCTGGACGGGGTGGTTATCAGCGGGGGAGAACCGACCCTGAATGAGGAACTTCCTATTGATATAGCCCGTATAAAATCGCTGCGCTGTCTAGTCAAACTAGATACCAACGGAACCAACCCAACTATGCTGGAAAAATTGCTTAATCACAGTATGCTGGACTATGTTGCCATGGACATAAAAGCACCTCTGGAATATAAGAAATACCTGAAGGCCTGTGGCAAATTAAGTTCGGAAGACTTTTTTAATATACGTAGTTCCATTCATCTCTTAAGAAGCTCACCGGTGAACCTGGAATTTCGAACTACGGTCGTGCCCGCCTTGCACACTGCCGAAGACATTGTAGATATTGCCCGGTATATTGAAGAATGCGATATATACACCCTGCAGCAGTTCAACCCCCGTGTTACCCTGGAACCTGGCTATGCCCGGGTGGTTCCTTACAGCAAAGAAGAAATGCAGGAAATAGCAGATAAATGTGCTGTTTATGTAAAAGAAGTACGCGTGGTTAACCTATAGAATCGACACGCATTTTAAGCATTGTCCCCGTAACTTTGTATTGTTTGCCGTTTATATCAGGTTGAATTATACTGAAATTCGATATCAATGAACCGTAAATTGAATAATGGAGGTGGCTATTGTGGCAATTGTTGAAGTAGCAATTATACCAATGGGAACCGGGAACACCAGTGTCAGTAAATATGTGGCTGACTGCCATAAAATACTGGAGGAACAAAAAAGTGTCAAGAGCCTGTTAACCCCTATGGGTAGTATATTGGAGGGGGATCTGGATCTAATCTTCCAGGAGATCCGGAAGATGCACGAGGTACCTTTTGCCAGCGGTGCAATGAGAGTATCAACTACCATTCGCATCGATGATAGAAGGGATAAGGATGCATCTATTGAACAGAAAATAAAGTCGGTTGAGGAAAAAATGTAATCTGCTGATGATAATGATTCAGACAATAAATTTTTGAAGAGAAATAAGCATATTTACTCTTTGGAGGATAATATGGCCAATAATGTCCAGATAGCTCTAAAAAAATATTTTGGTTACGAGTCCTTTAAACCTGGACAAGAGGCTATTATAGATAGCATTTTGCAGGGTCGGGATACTATGGGAATCATGCCTACTGGTGGCGGCAAATCAGTTTGCTATCAGATTCCGGCGCTCCTTTTACCCGGAATGAGTTTGGTTATTTCACCACTTATTGCGCTGATGAAAGACCAGGTCGATGCCTTAAACGACCTGGGGATTCCTGCCGCTTGTATTAACAGCGGAATGGGAGTGCGGGAGATCCGTACCTGCCTATCAGAGGCTCACCAAGGACGATATAAGCTTCTCTATGTAGCTCCGGAACGGCTAGGATCGGAGAACTTCACCAATCTCCTCAGGAACCTGCCAGTTGCTTTGATTGCCATTGACGAGGCCCATTGTGTTTCCCAATGGGGACATGATTTTAGACCTTCCTATCTGGACATTGCCCCCTGGATAGCGGAACTATCTGAACGTCCGGTCGTAGCTGCATTTACTGCTACCGCTACTATGCGGGTACGTGAGGATATAGTCAAAATGTTGGAGTTGTCCGTTCCGGATGTTTATGTGACTGGTTTTAAACGCGAGAACCTGCATTTATCGGCTGTCAAAGGGGTAGACAAGACCAATTTTATAAGTAGTTATGTCAAGAACCATCCCGAGCAGGCCGGTATCATCTATGCTGCTACGCGCAAAGAGGTAGATGCTCTGTGCCAACACCTGCAGTCCAGGGGTTATCCGGTAGGACGTTATCATGCCGGGCTCGATAAGGAGGAAAGGAATCAAAACCAGGAAGACTTTCTATATGATGAAATCCGCGTTATCGTAGCCACCAATGC
>JAQUUV010000251.1 GCA_028693695.1 Syntrophomonas sp. | reverse complement strand
TGGCAGGGGAGACAGGGGTCGAACCTGCGACCCTCGGTTTTGGAGACCGATGCTCTGCCAATTGAGCTACTCCCCTACACTTATTTAACTCAGCAGAACACATTGTATCATAAATGCTGAAGCGGTTCAATATAATTATGCAGGTTGAATCATAAGATATTTAATTGTATGCTTAAATAATGATTTTTGAGGAAAATAAAATCATTCGAATTTGAATTCAAATATATAAGTCAGGTGGTGTAAGTAGTGCTAAAAGATAAGATATTAGTATTAATGGGTGGATATTCTGAAGAGAGAGAGGTTTCATTAAGGAGCGGTGCTGCGGTATTAAATGCATTAAAAAATCTTGATTATGATGCAGCCGCTCTTGATCTCAAAGGAACCTCAGTTCAGGCTATTGCGGATTATAATCCCGACTTGGTGTTTATAGCCTTACATGGGAAAGATGGGGAAGATGGAACCGTGCAGGGGTTGCTGGAGATAATGGGTATACCCTATACCGGATCTGGGGTTGCCAGCAGCGCCATAGGAATGAATAAGGTCTTAACCAAGAAGATATTAATGTATGAGGGAATTCCAACTGCAGCGTTTGCTATATTAAAAAGGAGTTTAACTTCTCCCGAGCGAGAGCTTCAATCCTTGCTTAAAAACATTGGTCTGCCCATGGTAATTAAGGCTGCCACTCAAGGCTCAAGTATTGGGACATTTATTGTACGTCAGGAAAAAGATGTTTTGGAAGCGATAGAGGCTGCTTTCCAATATGATTCCGAGGTGGTAGTGGAGAAATTCATTGATGGTATAGAGGTTACCTCAACTGTTATAGGAAATGATTTTACCCAGGTATTACCCCTTATTGAAATCACTTCTGCCAACGAGTTTTACGATTATGAGTCCAAATACACTCCCGGCAAGTGTAATCATATTATTCCGGCCCGGATACCTGAGGAACTGCAAGAAAAGATAGCTAAGCTGAGTGAGAGGGTATATCAAGCTATAGGTTGCACAGGATATTCGAGAGTAGATTTTATTATTGATAAAGACGGAAATCCTTTTGTGCTGGAAATAAACACCTTGCCAGGTTTAACTGAAATGAGTTTGGTGCCGGATGCAGCCCGTGCTGCCGGTATAAGCTTCGAAGAACTAGTGGATAAAATAGTAGGGCTAGGACTGGAAAAACCTGTTCGCCAGAGGTGATGTACTCGTTAGCTTTATGACAAATTAACTTTAAAACCAAGACCAATATAAGCTTAGGCGATAAACTTATGTTGGTTTTCAATATTTAGCACAAATTATAGATTTATTGGCTAATTATATCTATAAAAATGACCTGCCGGTGTCAATCTGTTATAATATTCATGACAAAATGTTAAGGAGATGCATTATGGACAAGTATATGCAGGAAATAGCGGAAAAGGTTCATAATAATATTAGATTATCGAAGGATGACGGTATATATTTGTATAATTCCAGCGATCTAATTGCAATTGGAGATCTGGCTCGTTATAAAAAGTTAGAGCTGTCTGGTCGGCATATCTTTTTTAATGTCAACCAGCATATTAACCTTACTAACATCTGTGTTTCGCGCTGCAAATTTTGTGCATTTGGCATTGACCATGATGATAAGAATTCTTATCTGATGAGTCCTCAAGAAGCCTTTAATTATGGAGCGCAGGCAGTTGATTACGGGATCACTGAATTTCACATTGTAAGCGCTTTACACCCGGATATGCCTTTTGAGTATTATGTTGGGGTGGTAAGGGATCTGCATCAGGCGTATCCTCATATTCATATTCAGGCATTTACAGCGGTAGAGATTTGCTACTTCTCCCAGATATCTGGTCTTTCTATTCGGGAAGTTCTACAGACCTTGAAAGATGTAGGGTTGGGTTCAATGCCGGGTGGGGGAGCGGAAATATTGAACGATGATTTGCGTCGCCAGTTATGTCCCAAGAAAGCTATGAGTCAGGACTGGTTGGAGGTTCATCGTACGGCTCACCAACTGGGGATCAAAACTAACTGTACTATGTTATTTGGCCATGTCGAATCCATTGAGGATCGCATCGACCACTTTATTACTTTGCGTAATTTACAGGATTCTGACCCTGGATTTCAAGCCTTTATACCTTTGCCATTTTTACCTGAAAATACGCCCATGAATCACCTGAAAAGGACTTCTGCGATTGACGATATCAAAACCTTGGCTATATCCAGGCTGATGCTGGATAATATCGATCATATCAAAGCTTTCTGGATTATGTTAGGGATTGATATTGCTCAGATCGCATTTAATTTTGGCGCTGATGATATTGATGGTACGATTTATAAGGAAAATATAATGCATGCCGCCGGAGCGAAAACCGAAACAGCCATTACGCAAGAAGATATTATACGACTTATTAAGGAAGCTGGATACATCCCCACGGAGAGAGATACACTGTATAATATATTAAGGGAATTCTAGGGAAGCAAGGGGACGTTCTTTTTGCTTCCTTTTTGGGCAATTTTGGGAAGGGAGCAAAAAGAACGTCCCCTTGCTTCCCTGTAATAGAATTCGAATTCATCTTATTTTAGCAGAGGTGGTGGAAATTTTGCGACCAAGAGTAGGACATATTCAATTTATTAATTGTTTCCCTCTATTTTACGGGCTAATAGAAAAAAAATTCTTGCTGGAGGTAGACCTGGTTAAGGGTAATCCCAGTGACCTGAATCGAATGCTGATGGACAACCTGTTGGATCTGGCTCCCATACCATCAATTGCTTATGCCCGTAACTACCGCAATTATGTAATAATGCCGGAAATTTCGATCAGTTGTGACGGTGATGTAAAGAGCATCTATCTTTTCTCCAAAGTACCTATCGACCAGCTGGGCGGCAAGAAAATTGCTTTGACCAATATTTCAGCTACCTCCCAGGCTTTACTGCGCATTATTATGGCTAAACACTATAATATTACCCCGGAGTATTTTGCTTCTGCTCCAGAACTGGGAGCTATGTTAATGGAGGCGGATGCAGCTTTACTTATCGGAGACGATGCCCTGCGAGCTAAATATAATCAGGATCCTCGCCTTTATGTATATGATTTGGGTCAGGAATGGAAAAACATGACCGGTTTACCCATGGTATTTTCGGTGTGGGCCATACGTAGGGATTTTGCTGAGAAGAATCTAGAACAGG
>JAQUUV010000250.1 GCA_028693695.1 Syntrophomonas sp. | reverse complement strand
GAATGGAACAGTAACGAACTACGTTCAGAGGTGGAAGAATGGTTTGTGCTTATCAAGGCTGAAGGTTTTAAAGCCTGTATTTTGTCAAATAATGGTGAGCAAAGAATCAAAAAGGTAGCGGATAGGTTGGGTATACCGTTTATTTACCGGGCCGGTAAGCCTCGCCGCGGTGCCTTTCATCGGGCTGTTGCTCTTATGGGAGTCAGTGTTGATGAGGCAGCAGTTGTTGGCGACCAAATATTTACAGATATTTTAGGAGGTAACCGGGCAGGCTTGTTTACAATCTTGGTTAAACCTCTGGCCCGCAGAGAGTTTTTGGGTACCAAATTTAACCGTACTCTGGAGCTTTTCGTTTTACGCCATCTACTTAGAAAGGTTACGGGAAAGGAGGGGTTCGTAAGGTGATTATTAATAACGATACAATACTGATGGGGGTTATAGGTAATCCCATAGGGCACAGTCTATCACCTCTTATGCATAACCGCGCCGTAGAAAAGTTAGGCCTGAATTATGTATACCTACCATTTGAGGTTGCTCCGGAGAGGCTGGGTGAGGCTGTAGCAGCCGTGCGAGCTCTGAACTTAAGGGGGATTAATGTTACTATACCCTTTAAGGAATCGGTTATACCATATCTGGATGATATGTCGGCAGAAGCTCGAGCCTGTGGAGCGGTCAACCTTATTAAAAATGAACATGGCCGCTTAATAGGTTACAATACGGATGGTAAAGGGTTTCTGGCCAGTTTGGTAGACGAAGGAGTATCCTATATAAAAAGGGCTTTATTTATTGGGGCCGGGGGAGCGGCTCGTTCGTTAGCCTATGAATTAGCCCTATCTGGCGTAAGTAAAATGGATTTTCTCGATATTTACCTGGACAAGGCTCAAGATATAGCTCGTTTTGTTGGTCAGTTCCACAACTGCTTGGCTACGGGTAATAGGATGAGCGAGGAATTATTTGCCAATATTAGCCGGGAAGCTGACCTTATTATTAATTGTACCCCGATGGGGATGTTTCCAAATGTTGAAAGTGTACCGGTCAGCTCACTACATAAGGCTTCACACAATGCGGTGGTATATGATCTGGTTTACAACCCATTCACTACTCGTTTTATTGCTATGGCTCGGGCGAGGAGGCTTAAAACAATCAGCGGTTTATCCATGCTGGTGCACCAGGGAGCGCTTACTTTGGAAATCCTAACCGGAGCAAAACCTCCAATTGCCTTTATGAAGGAAGTGGTTCTTAATTATTACAAGAAACAATAAGGGATTTACTTTGTTGGAATTGTTGGCGGTCATGGCTTTGATTGCAATGACTTTATCATTGGCGGCCCCTCAATTTTCTAAAATTCTGGCATCAGCTAAACTCAATGCGGATGCACGGAAAATGGCATCCGTACTTAAGATTGCCCGCCAGGAAGCGATAAGTACTGGTCAGCCGCGGACAGTAGTATTTTATCCGAATAATGCCCAATATAAGATAACAGGGGAGTCAAGTTATCTTCTCAATCCGGGGATAAATTTTGTAGGTGCTACTAATTTCCCCAAAAATGTACAGTCATTGCCTTTCTGTGGTTTTGCGGCTTCTGGGGCACCCAGTTCCGGGGGGACGGTTGTTTTAGGGAACGGAAATAGTAGGCTGTATGTTATTGTTAATCCTGCAGCTGGGCGCATCAGGGTGTCAGAAAGCCCACCATTAAATTGGGATTGAAGGAGGAAATCTATGATTTTGCAACTTTTATTTATCTTTTTTGCCAGGATAATCGATGTTTCTCTAGGTACGATTCGCATGATTCTTATTATCAGGGGAGACAAATGGCCAGCGGCAATTATCGGTTTTTTTGAAATCATGGTCTATACTGTAGCTCTGGGTATGGTGGTGGGCGCACTGAATGATCCGGTCAAACTAGCAGTATTTTGCTTAGGATTTTCCCTGGGAGTGGTCGTGGGCAGCGTTATAGAAGACCGCCTGGCTCTGGGTTTCCGAGGGGTACAGGCTATTATTGACAGGGATCATGGCTATATAGTTGATGAACTGCGGGCCCAGGGCTATCCGGTTACTAGTTGGGATGCTCAGGGCAAAGCGGGCTTTAAGCTGGTTTTAAACATGGTAGTAAAGCGCGATGTGGCTCGGGTGATAACCAAAAAGATTTATGAAATGGAACCCGGTGCGTTCGTGGTGTTTATGGAACCCAAACATTTCCAGGGTGGATATATAAGGAAGAAATAGGGGGACTAAAATGTTAAGGTTTTCTACGGCGGGAGAATCACATGGTAAGGCTCTGGTTAGCATAATTGAAGGGCTGCCTGCCGGCCTGGGAATCAGTGCAGGCTATATAAATGAGCAACTAAAGAGAAGGCAGAAGGGTTATGGTCGGGGCGGTCGCATGAAGATTGAATCGGATGAAGTGGAAATATTGTCCGGGGTTAGGGCGGGTCTGACTACCGGCAGTCCCATTGCTTTTAGTATAGAGAACCGGGATTGGGAAAACTGGCAAGAAATTATGGCTGTGGAAAATATACCACAAACTGGGGAAAGAGCAGTCAAACGACCCCGCCCAGGACATGCTGATTATCCTGGAGCCATCAAATATAATCATGCCGATATGCGGAATGTTCTGGAAAGAGCGAGTGCTAGGGAAACTGCCTCCCGGGTGGCGGCGGGTGCATTTTTTAGGAAATTCCTTGAATGCTTCGACATACACATATACAGTCAGGTTATATCCATTGGCGCAGTGCAGGCAGTTCCGGAACTGGTTAGCCGCCAGGGACTAGGGGATTTTCAAGCGCGGGTGGAGGAATCTGCTCTGCGATGTCCTGATAAGAGTAAAGAAGCTCAGATGATAGAGTATATCGATCAAGCTCGGTTAGCAGGAGAATCAGTAGGAGGAAGTTTCGAAGTGGGAGTATTGGGTGTACCACCGGGGCTTGGTACATATACCCACTGGGAGGGTAGATTGGATGCTCGCTTATGTGGACTTCTAATGAGTATTCCAGCGATCAAGGCCCTAGAAATAGGGGATGGTATAGCCAATGCCAAGACCCCCGGATCACAGGTGCATGATGAGATACATTATCAGGAAGACAGAGGGGTTTACCGCCTGAGTAATCATGCTGGGGGAATAGAAGGCGGCATGAGCAATGGGGAAATGATAATAGCCCGAGCGTATATGAAGCCTATTCCTACGCTGTATAAACCACTGG